>NZ_JBKGGT010000021.1:0-101705 GCF_052041995.1 Pseudomonas sp. SMV7
CAGTCAACACAACTTTCCCGACAACAGGCCCCAACCATGCCCACCGTCCTGATCACCGGTTGTTCCAGCGGCATCGGCCGCGCCCTGGCCGACGCCTTCCGCGATGCCGGCCACCACGTCTGGGCGACTGCCCGCAAACCTGAGGATGTCGAGCAACTGAACGCCGCCGGTTTCACCGCCCGGCAACTGGATGTAAACGACAGCGAGGCGCTGGCCCGCCTGGCCGAGGAACTGGAAAACCTCGATATCCTGATCAACAACGCAGGCTACGGCGCCATGGGCCCGTTGCTCGACGGCGGCGTGGATGCCCTGCGCCAGCAGTTCGAAACCAACGTCTTCGCCGTGGTTGGCGTTACCCGCGCATTGTTCCCGCAACTACGCCGGTCACGAGGCCTGGTGGTGAACATCGGCAGCGTATCAGGCGTGCTGGTCACCCCGTTCGCCGGCGCCTACTGCGCCTCGAAAGCAGCCGTGCATGCCCTGAGCGATGCCTTGCGCCTGGAACTGGCGCCGTTCGGTGTGCAGGTCATGGAAGTGCAGCCAGGAGCGATTGCCTCGCAGTTCGCCAGCAATGCCCAGCGCCAGGCCGAGCAGGTGCTGGCGGCGGATTCAGCGTGGTGGCCGCTGCGCGAGCATGTGCAGGCACGGGCGCGGGCTTCGCAGGACAAACCTACTTCGGCGGCGGTGTTTGCCCAGGGCGTGCTGGCGGCGGTCGGGAAGTCGCCGGTGCCGGCGGTGGTGCGGTTGGGCAATGGCAGCATGGCGTTGCCGCTGATGGCCCGGTTACTGCCGCGGCGGGTGCTGGATTGGGCGTTGCGCAAGCGGTTTGGCCTGCTGCGCCCGCTCTGATTGATTGGTTGTCTGTGCTGCCCTCTTCGCGGGCTTGCCCGCTGCCACAAGGATAGTGTGATCTCGAAGATGCACTGTACCTGTGGGAGCGGGCAAGCCCGCGAAGAGGCCGGTACAGGCAAAACAGATCAGGCAATGGAACGCAGCACCCCGCCATCCACTCGCAAGGCAGCTCCGGTAGTAGCACTGGCCTGCATCGACGCCAGATACACCACCATGTTCGCCACCTCCTCCACCGTCGCCAGCCGCTTGATCAGCGAGGTCGGCCGGTGTTCAGCCAGGAAGTTGGCTTCCAGTTCTTCAGTCGACACCCCCTGCTCCTCGGCCAGTTTGGCAAAGAAGTCGCCCACCCCCTCCGAACGTGTCGGCCCCGGCAGCACCGAATTCACCGTCACCCCGGTCCCGGCCAGGGTCTCGGCCAGCCCACGCGATACCGCCAGCAGCGCGGTCTTGGTCATGCCGTAGTGAATCATCTCGGTCGGGATCTGCAGTGCCGATTCACTGGACAGGAAGATCACCCGGCCCCAACCGCGTTCTGCCATGCCCTGGGCATAGTGACGCGACAGGCGCACGGCACTGAGCACGTTGACGTCGAAGAAGCGCTGCCAGTCCTGGTCGTCGATTTCGAAAAACGGCTTGGGCTCGAAGATGCCAAGGTTGTTGATCAGGATGTCGGTGTGTGGCACCTGATCGAACAGTGCCTGCGCACCGGCCTGGGTGCCCAGGTCGGCGGCAACGCCGATGATGCGGGCTTGTGGCAAGCGCTCGCGCACACCGTTCAGGGCGTCGTCGACCCGGGCCTGGGTACGGCCGTTGAGTACCACTTCGGCGCCCGCCTCGGCCAGGCCGATGGCAATCGCCAGGCCGATACCGGCGGTGGAACCGCTGACGATGGCGCGCTTGCCGTTCAAGGAAATGTGCATTTGTGCTCCCTCTCTAACTGTGAGAATGCGGCTGCTCATCGAATGCCTGCCAGCCACCGCCCAAGGCCTTGTACAGCCCCACCAGCGCCTGCGACACCGCCGCCGAGCTGTCGATCCACTGCTCCTCACTGGCCAGCAGTGCGCCCTGCACTGTCAGCACGTTGAGAAAGTCCACCGCCCCTTCCACATATTGGCGCTGGGCGGTTTCCAGGGCGATGCGGTTCTGCCGCACCGCCTCTGCCAGGTGGTCGCGACGCAACTGGCTGGCGTTGTACAGGCGTAGCACATCGTCGATTTCATGCCAGGCGCCGAGCACCACCTTGCGATAGTTCAGCGCCGCTTCCTGTTGCTGTGCCTCGCGCAGTTCCAGGGTGCCCTTGAGCCGGCCACCCTCGAAGATCGGCAGTGACAGCTGCGGGCCGAAGGCGAAGCGACGCGAATCCCAGCCGCCGAAATCCGCCAACTGCATGGCCTGGAAACCGACGCTGCCCGACAGACGGATGCTGGGGTAGAAGTCGGCCTCGGCCACCCCGATGCTGGCAGTCGCGGCATGCAGGCGAGCCTCGGCCTGGCGAATGTCCGGACGCCGCTCGGCCAGCTCCGACGGCAGGCCGATGGCAAACTTCTGCTCCGGCGCAGGCAGTTCGCCGCCCTTGAGCAGTTCGGCCTGAAGGCTACGCGGCGGTTCGGCAGCGAGCAGGCTGAGCGCGTTGACCAGGTCATCGCGGCGGGCCTCCAGGCTGGGCAGGCGCGACTCGATCGAAGCCACCTGGGCACTGGCCTGGGCCACGTCGAGCCGGGTGGCGACGCCTTCGGCCTGGCGGTCCTCAGACAGCTTCAGGCTGTGTCGGGCGACCTTGAGGTTGTCCTGGGTCACATCGATGGTGTGCTGCACGGCGCGCAGCTGGATGTAGTTGCCGGCGGTTTCCGCAAGCAGCGCCAGGAGCACGCCACGACGGTCGTTTTCGGCCACTTCGACAGTAGCATCGGCCGCTTCGACCTGGCGCCGCACGCGGCCCCACAGGTCCAGTTCCCAACCGGCCACCAGGTCGCCTTGCCAGAGGTTGAAGGCGGCCTTGCCCGCCTTGCCGGACGGGTCGCTCAGGCCTTCGGCACTGTTGCGCGCGCGGCCATAGCCGGCGTTCACGTCCACCGACGGTACCTCATCGGCAGCGACACTGCTGCGCAGGGCCCGGCTTTGCAGCAAGCGGGCGCTGGCCATCTGCAGGTCCAGGTTGCGCTCGGCAACGCGCTGGATCAAGGCACTCAGCTGGGCATCATGGAAGCTTTCCCACCAGCGCAGTTCCAGCGGTTCGGCCTGTGGCTGGCTGGCCGCCGCCTCGCCTTGCAACGGCGCCCACTGTTGCGGTGCCTGGCTGTCGGGGCGCTGGAAATCCGGGCCCAAGGTACAGCCGGCCAGCCATACGGCCAGCAGCAACGGGCTCAAGCGGAATGCCGGGTTCATCGCGCACTCACCTCTTTGCCATGCAGCGTGTCGCCACGGGTATCGATGGTCGCTTCCACCGACATGCCCACGCGCAGGCGGGTTAACAGCGGCTGACCGTCATCGAAGACAATCTTCACCGGAATGCGCTGCACCACCTTGGTGAAGTTGCCAGTGGCGTTGTCCGGCTTGACCGCGGCGAACGTCACCCCGGTGGCCGGGGCGATGCTTTCCACATGGCCGCGCAACTGCTCGCCAGCAAAGGTGTCGACACTGATGCTCACCGCCTGGCCAGGCTGCACATGGGTCAGCTGGGTTTCCTGGAAGTTGCCGACCACGTAGGCCTGCTGCAATGGCACCACCGACAGCAGGCGGGCGCCCGGGTTGACGTAGGCGCCGACGCGCAGGGCGCGCTCGCCGACCATGCCATCCACCGGCGCCGTGATGCGGGTGTAGGACAGGTCGAGCTGGGCCTTTTCCAGCCCTGCCTCGGCGCGCTTGAGCTGGCCATCGGCACTGGCCACCTGGGCGCTGAGGATATCCACCTGTTTGCGCGCTGCCAGCAATGCCGCCTGGGCATTGGCCAGGCGTGCGCGCGCCTGGTCGACCCTGCTGCGCGCCTGCTGGGCATTCTGCACGGTACCGGCGCCCTGTTCGGCCAGGCGGCTGTAGCGGTTCACTTCATGGTCGGCGAATGCGGCTTCGGCCTGGGCCGCTTTTACCTCGGCCTCGGCCTGGGCAATCAGTGCGGCCTGGCGTTCCAAGGTGGCCCTGGCGTCGGCGCTCTGCGCCTTGGCCACCCACAGCTGCGCCTGCGCGGCATCCAGCGCTGCCTGGTAGTCGCGGGCATCGATGGTCGCCAGTAGCTGGCCGGCCTTGACCTGCTGGTTGTCTTCTACCAGCACCTCCTTGATGAAGCCGGCGACCTTCGGCGCGACCACGGTGTAGTCAGCAGCCACATAGGCATCATTGGTGCTCTGGCGGTGGTCGCTGCCGAGCATCCAGGGGCCGACGATGCCGGCCAGGACGGCCACGGCAAGCACCGAGCCGACGATCAGGGTTTTACGGTTGTTGGTCATTTCAGCGGTTCTCGAATTCACCCCGGGTTCAAGCCACCGCGCGCGGTGGGTAGACCCGGGTAGGCACGAAAGGAATCAGGCAGATCAGGGCCATGGCAATACCGGCCATGACCAGATAGAGGTCGGCCGAAGTCAGCACCAGCGCCTGTTCGTGGATACGCTTGGCCAGGCCCACGGCGTTGTCGTCGAGCAACGGGGCGTTGCCCAGGCTGTCCACCAGATGGTTGGAATGAAAGTGCCGGCGTACGGTGCCGAGAGCGTCCAGCAGGCCACCGGCAATCACCGCTGCCAGGCCCTTCACAGTGTTGAACCAGCTGGAAGCGAATGGGCCTTCCTGCGGGGTCATGCCGTTGGTGGACAGCATCAGCAGCGGCAGCACGGCCATCGGTTGGCCGAATACCTGCAGCAGGTAGAACGGATAGAAGTCGCCACGGATCCATTCGGCGGTCAGCAGGCTGCTGCCGAGGCAGGACACCGCCAGCAACGCCAGCCCGACACCCAGCACCCAGCGGCAGTCCACTGCGCGGATGTTGCACAGCGCCGCCGTCAGTGGCAGGGCTATCAGTTGCGGCATCGCCACCAGCAGCATCAATGGGCTGGTCTGCGCCGGGCGATAGCCCTGGAGCTGCGCGAGGTAGGCCGAAGGGATGCTGCCCACGCCGGAGAGCACGATCAGCACCCCGGCCAGGGTGACCAGGGCGAAACTCAGGTTGCGCCGCGACAGCATGCGCAACTGGAAGAACGGCAGTGGCTCGGACCATTCGTTGTACATGAACAGCACCAGCAACAGCAGGCCACCACCAAGCAGCCAGCAGATCAGCGGCGAATCGAACCAGCCCCAGCGGTCGCCCAGCGACAAGCCCAGCACGATACAGCTGATGGCAGGCAGGCCGAGCAGCACGCCACGCCAGTCGAACTGCCGGAAGCGCTCCAGGCGTAGCGGGTCCTGCGGCAGGCCCCAGCCGACACAGGCCATGGCCAGTGCCGAGGGCAGGATGATCTGCCAGAACGCCCAGCGCCAGCCGACGTATTCGGTCCACAGCCCGGCCAGCGGCGTGCCGAGGTTGGGCCCGAAGGTGGCAGTGAGCGCGTAGCAAGCCAGGCCATAGACCTTGATGCCCGGTGGCAGGAAGCGCAGGGCCACGCTCATCAACATAGGCGGCAAGGCGCCAGACGCGAAGCCCTGAAGCACACGCAGCAGCATCAGGCTGTGCAGGTTGGGGGCGAACGGTTGCAGCAGGCCGAGCACGGCGAACAGGCCGATGGCGCTCATGGTGAAGCGCCGCAAAGAGAACGTGGTAGCAAGCCATGGCGCAAAGGCCATGGCCGAGACCGAGGCGGCGCTGTAGACCGCCAGCAGCCAGGCGCCTTCGTCGGCGCCAATGCCCATGGCCCCACGGATATCGGCCAGGGAGATCTTGGTCACCGACTCGTTGAGGCCAGCACACAACACGGCCAGCAATACACCGAACAGCCCGACCACTACCTGCAGGCCGAACGCAGTCTGCGCAGGCGCAGCCGGCGCGGGCGCGGCGGCAACCACAGCAGACGGGGCGGACAGGGAACTCATGGGCAGACATCTCCAGCAACAATTTGCGACTGGAGCAAGTCTAAGAAGGTCGAATGCTGACGAAAACTGACTTATCGGTAGGTTTATGTTGCGTCAGGCGCAATCCAGAGTAATACCGCATCGCCCTCTCGCGGGTAAACCCGCTCCCACAGGTACAGAGCATCTCTCAAGACCTGTGATATTCCTGTGGGAGCGGGTTCACCCGCGAAAAGGCCGGCCCAGGCAGAACATCACTCAAGGGTCGACACTGCAGCAAGCCTTCAAAGTCTGCCGCAACCACCGATGCGCCGGGTCATTGTGAAACCGTGGGTGCCACGCCTGCAGCACGGTCACCCGCTCCAGCGGCACCGGGATCTCGAACGAGCGCAGCGGCAGCCCGAGCTTGTGCACACTGTTGAGGATATTGGCCGGCATCGGCAGGATCAGGTCGGAATCCGGCAGCGAGAACAGCGCCGAGTGAAAACTCGGGGTGATCAGCGCCACCCGCCGCTGCACCTTGAAGTTGGCCAGTTCCACATCGATCGGCCCATTGGCCCGTCCACGACGGGACACGCTGATCTGTGGATAACTGGCAAAACTGTGCGGCGTGATCGGCTGCTCGAAAATCGGGTGGTCGCGCCGCGCCAGCCCCACGTAGTAGGTCTGGAACAGGCTCTGCACCTTGATCTCCGGCCCCAGGTCCACGGTCGAACTGATGATCAGGTCGGTACGCCCGTCGCGCAGCACGCTGTCATCATCACCGCCGGGGCTCTCCGGCACGAAGCGCAGCACCGTGCGCGGTGCCTGCTCGTGCATGCGCCGCAGCAGCTGCGCGCCGTACAGGGCGATGAACAGGTCATTGGTGCGGATATTGAAGGCCCGGTCGAGCTTGGGCAGGTCGACCTCATCGGCACTGCGGAACACCTCACCGGCCTGCTCCACCAGCGCAGCCACCTGCTCACGCAGGGCCAACGCTCGTGGCGTCGGCACCAGGCCGCGGCCGGCGCGCACCAGGATCGGATCGCCCAGGGCCTCGCGGATACGTCCCAGGGTCCGGCTCATCGCCGCCGGGCTCAGGTTCATGCGCTGTGCCGCGCCGACTACACTGCCTTCGTCGAGCAGGGCATCGAGGGCGACGAGCAGGTTCATGTCGGGGAGTTGCATGGCCGTTTTCCGTGACAGCTGTGGAATATGGCGATGGTAGCAGGTTGGCGGATTGCACCAGACGCAATGCGCTCGTGCGTGGCGGGGCATTTATTCACTGGCCGGGTTCGGCCATAAATGAGGTATCGGCACATCAGCCAGCCTCAGCCAAGGAGCCCGCATGCCCAGCCCCGTCCTGATCGCCATCGATGCCTCCCCCGCCTCCACCGCCCTGCTCACCCTCGCCCGTCGCTATTGCCAGCCCGGCGCTCATGAACTGCATGTGCTGCTGGCCATCGACGCGACCTTCGCCGTGCACGACCATCCCGCGCCTTACACTACCGAGGAACTGGAGGAATATCCCGCCGCCTGCGAGGAACAACGCCTGGGTGACCGCGCCGTGGCCGAAGCGGTGGCGCTACTGCGACAGGCCGGCTTCGACAGCCAGGGCTGCATGGTTGCCGGGCAGCCGGTCGAGGCAATTGTCGGCAAGGCACAGGAACTGGACTGCGAGCTGATCATCATGGGCCACCGCCACCTGTCGCGGCTGGGGCGGTTGCTGGACCCGTCGATCAGCGCGAAGGTGATTGATCGGGTTGAGGTGCCGGTGTTGGTGGGGATTGCTTGAACCGTTGATCAGTCAGGTAATGCGATTGCATTGACCACGCAATGCAATCGCATTACCTTTGATGGGCATCGTTGTATCTCTTTGGACACTGCCCATGGCTACCACTTTCGAAGTCGAGTCCACGCTTACCGATCGGTACCAGACCACCGTTCCGGAAACCGTGCGTCGTGCTTTAGGTTTGAAAAAGCGTGACAAGATCCATTACTCGATTCGCCCTGACGGGGGGGTGATACTCACCCGAGCAGAGGCAACCGAGGACGATCCCGTGCTAGGCCAGTTCCTGAACTTTCTGGCTCACGACATCGCAACCAATCCTCAACGGCTGCAGGTTGTCGATGCTGACCTTATCGCTCGCCTCGACAAGCTCGTGGGTGATGCAGAGATCGACCTGGATCAACCCCTGTCGGCGGAAGATGAATGAGTGATGCGAACAGGAAGCCGCTTGTCATTCATGGATGGACTGTCTTTGCCCACCCGCTGTTCCTGGCCAAACTGGAAGCGCTCAGCGCGCAAGTTCAGGCTCAGATGCAGAAGGACCCGGCGGGTTACACGAAAAAAAATGCTTTCAAGCGGCTCGCGGCAATCAGGCGCTTGGCCTTTGATGTGATCCCCCAGGACCCGACCAAGGCGGAGTACCGGCAAGGTGCAACGCTAGGGGGTGACCACAAGCACTGGTTCAGAGCAAAGTTCTTTCAGCAATACCGGCTGTTTTTTCGCTACCACACTGCCAGTCGGATCATCGTGTTGGCATGGGTCAATGACGAATCTTGCAAGCGGGCCTACGACAGCAGTGACGACGCTTATAAGGTTTTTCAGAAGATGCTGCTAAGCGGCAAACCTCCAGACGATTGGGATCAATTGCTGCAAGAGTCCGGGCCTGCGCATGCCAGGCCCGGATAGCAGCACTTACTCCTCGCCCGGCTTCACCACCACCGTACAGGTCGTCCCCGCCGCCAGCAGGAACCCTTCCGGCACCTCGTCAATGTGAATACGCACCGGCACCCGCTGCGCCAGGCGTACCCAGTTGAAGGTCGGGTTCACATCGGCGATCAGCTCGCGGCTTTGCGGGTTGTCGCGGTCATAGATGCCACGGGCAATGCTCTCCACATGGCCCTTGATGCGCTCGCCGCTCATCATCTGCAGTTCGGCCTGGTCCCCCACCTTCACATGCGGCAGCTTGGTCTCCTCGAAGAACCCGTATACCCAGAACGAGTGCTCGTCGACCACCGCCATCACCGCTTCACCGGTGCGCGCGTAGTCACCCTTGTGGATATTCAGGTTGGTCACGTAGCCGTCCACCGTGGCCACGATCTGCGTACGCTTGAGGTTCAGCTCGGCCGCCGCCAGCTCGGCAAGGGCTTGCTGGTAGTCGGCCTGGGCCGCGTTGGCGATGTTGCTGGCGTCGTCGCGGTTTTCCTTGGAGATCACCAGGTTGTCCATGTCGGCACGGCGCTTGGCGTTGACCTTGCGCATTTCCCAGGTGGCCTTGCGCGAAGCGACCAGGGCCTTGGCCTGGTCGACGGCCAGCTGGTAGTGCTCGGGGTCGATCTGGATCAGCAGGTCGCCCTTCTTCACCCGCTGGTTGTCCTTGACCGGCACGTCCACCACATAGCCGGGCACATCGGCGGCGACATTGATGATATCGGCGCGCACGCGGCCGTCACGGGTCCATGGCGTGGTCATGTAATGCAGCCACAACTGGCGACCGATCACCACGGCAGCGGTCAGCACCAGCAGGGTGGCAATCAGGCTGAAGAACTTTTTCATCGAAGGATTCTCACCAGTAGAGCGACAGCGCCAGGGCGCCGAACAGGCAGACGAACAGGCTCAGGCGCAGCAGCGCCGGGTGCCAGAAGAAGCGGTAGCCATCATGGCTGGCGATGAACCGGTCCAGGCCCCAGGCCAGGCCCAGGGCGAACAGGAACATCAAGGTCATGGTGGGCATGTACACGCCATGGAAGGCGATTTCACGGGGCATGATTTCACGGAGCACGGTGCAGTCCTTTCGCCGGTGCCAGTGGCGACTGTGGGTCGAGCAAGGATGAACGGATGAAGTGCAGGTAGCTTTGCGCGCGGCGCAGTACCGAGGTGTCGAAGTGCCGGGCGAACGGCTCGTCGGTGGCCTGTACGCGGGCAATGGCGTGGTCCACCGCCACCAGGGCGCGTTCGTGGTTGCTGGCGCTGGGCTGCAGGAACAGCCGTGCCAGGGCGCGGCCCATGACCCGGATGGCCTGGCGCCAGGGTTGCGACTCGGCGTAGGCCGGGTGCACCGGCGCGCGGGCCTGCTCCTTGCGCAGTTCGATGACCGCGTGGCCGATTTCCAGCACGGTGAACATCCAGCCCATCAGCTGGCTTTGTACCTGCGGCTTGCCAGCGGCCAGACCGTAGGCCTGGTGCAGCAGGTCACGCGTGCGGCTCTCGAACGCCGAGCCCAGGCCGCGCAGGCGACCGCTGATGGCGAACAGCACCTGCTCGCGCAGCTCCTGCTCCAGGCGGCTCCACAGCCAGCGGCTGTTCGGCGGCAGGATGATTGCCCCGGCCGCAGCGCAGACGAACATGCCGATGACCATGCCGATGTAGTCGTTGATGAAGCTGTACGGGTCATACACGGTGAGGTTGTTCGGCACCGAGCCGATGGCGAAGAACACCAGCAGGCCGATGCCGTAGCCGGCATAGGCCGGGCGTGACGAGAGGAAGGCGCCGAGCACGAACACCGGCGCCAGCACCATGCACAACAGCGGGAAACCGTCGATCCAGGGGAACACGAAGAAGGTTTCGAAGAAGCCGACGAAGGCGCCAATCGCCGTACCGCAGGCCATCTGGAACGACATGCGCTTGGGGTTGGGCGAAGCCGCCGACAGGCCGACGGTGACCGTGGCGATCAGGGTCATCATGGCCCCGCTGGGCCAGTCGCTGAGCAGCCAGTAACTGCCCAGCAGCAACAGCACCGCCGAGGCGCGCAGGCCAGCGGCCAGTGACACCAGCCAGCTGGTCTGCGCCACATAGGGCTCGTCCCATTGTTCGCGTTGGTGCCGGTGCGCGGCCAGCGAGGCGTGCGTCTCGGCATAGCTGTACATCTCGTCGACGAAGCGGTAGAGCAGCTCGAAGGCCGTGTGGAAATCGAGCAGGTCGGCCTCGCTCGGCTCGGTCGCCAGGTACTCGGCGCGCAGGCTGCGTACCTGCGCCTGCAGGCCTTCCTTGTAGGCCGCCAGTTCCAACGTCAGGCGCAACGCGTCGGCATCGGTCAGCGCCCGGCCGACGTAGGGTTGCAGCAACTCCACCAGGGTGTCCAGGCCCGGCTCGATGGCACTGACGATCTGCCGCGGGCCCCGCGCACGCAGGCGCTCCAGCAACCGGTGCAGGGCATTGAAGCGGGTGGTGATGGCCATGAATTCGCTGTTCATGCGCACCAGCCGGCCAGAGCGTCGGCGCATGTGCGGGTCTTCGAACGCGGTGACGTTGCGCAGGCTCTCAAGGCCCACTGCCTCGGCGACGAAGCGCACGTTGCTGGTCTCGAAGCGGTCGCGCTGGCTGTCGCCGCGCAAGGCTTCGACCACTACCCCGGCAAATACGCCAAAGCGCTGGTACAGGGCGTTGCGCATGGCGGCACTGGCCGACTGCGGCAGGATCGCCGCGCTGACGAAGGTCGACACCAGGATGCCCAGGGCGATTTCCAGCACCCGCCACACCGCCGCCATGAATGCCTGGTCAGGGTGTTGCAGCACCGGCAGGCCGATCATCGCTGCGGTGTAGCCGGCCAGCACGAAACCATAGGCGCGGAAGGTGCGGTAGCGCATGGCACCGGCCGAGCACAGGCCTACCCACACGGCCAGGCTGGGCAGGAACAGTTCGGTGTTCTGCGGAAAGATGGCGATCAGCGCCACCATCATCGCCGAGCCGGCCAAGGTGCCCAGCACCCGGTAGAAGCTCTTGGCGAACACATGCCCGCTTTGCGGCTGCATCACGATGAACACGGTGATCATCGCTGTGCGCGGTTGTGGCAGTTCCAGGCGCATGGCCAGCCACAGGGTGATGAACGCGGCGGTCAGCACCTTGAAGATGTACACCCAGGTCACACCGTCGGTGCGCGCCCAGGCAAAGAAGCCCCGGCGCCATTCCAGGCTCTGCAGCCAGCGCATGGGCAAACTGGAGCTGCTCATTCGGCGTTGTCCGGCGTCTTGTCGAAAATGGCCAGGGTGGCCGGGGTTTCCGGTGCTGCCTGGCGCTGTTCCTGCGGCACGTCATGGCCAGCCTGCAAGCCACCGCCCAGGGCGGTGACCAGCTCGGCATGGGCGATCAGGCGGGCGGCCTGCACCTGCTGCTGCACCTGTTGCTGGCGGAACAGCAAGGTTTGCGCGTTGAGCACGTTGAGGTAGTCGGTAAGCCCGCGCTGGAAAGCGACCATGGCGATGTCGTAGGTCTTTTGCGCGGCAGCGACCGACTCGGCGGCAAAGTGCGACTGCTGCTGCATCGACTCGCGGCGGATCAACTGGTCGGAGATGTCTTTCAGCGCACCGACCACGGTCTGGTTGTAGCGCGCCACGGCCACGTCGTAGCCTGCCGAGGCCACGCCCAGCTGCGAGCGCAGGCGGCCACCGTCGAAGATCGGCAGGCTGATGGCCGGGCCGACGTTGTAGTTGAACTTGCGCCCGGTGAGGAACTCCAGCGGGCCACCGCCTGTGGCCATGAAGCCCAGGCTGCCGACCAGGTCGACATTGGGGAAGAAGCCGGCGTGGGCGACATCGATGCCACGCGCCTGGGCGGCCACCTGCCAGCGGCTGGCGACCACGTCGGGGCGCTGGCCGACCAGCTCGGCCGGCAGGTGCGATGGCAGTTTCAGGGGCGCCGCCAAGGTCAGGCTCGGGCGCTGCAATTGCGCCCCCTCGCCCGGGCCCTTGCCGGCCAGCGCGGCCAGCTGGTTGCGGGTCAGGGCGATCTGTTCATTGAGGCTGTCGAGCTGGCGGTGGGTTTCCGGCAGCGGCGCTTCGGCCTGGCTGACTTCGAAGTGGGTGCCGATGCCAGCCTCCAGGCGACGCTTGGCCAGGGCCAGGATCTGCTCTTGCTGCTGCAGTTCGGCCTCTACGATATCGCGCTCGGCGAAGTGCAGGCTCAGCTGGATATAGGCGCGCACCACGTTGTTCTGCAGCTCCAGCTGCGCCTGGCGGGCTTCGGCCACGCTCATGTGCGCCTGGTCCACGGCCTGCTCGCTGGCATTGCGTTCGCGGCCCCAGAGGTCGAGGGCGTAGCTGAAGCCGATGGCGGCGTTGTTGTCCCAGGTGTTGGCGCCAGACAGCGCGCCGGGGCCGTAGAACTGGTCTTCAGGCCAGTTGTGGCGCTTGAGCGTGGCCTGGCCATTGGCCTGGAGCTGCTCTGCCGACTCCACCACGCCCGCCATGGCCTTGGCTTCACGCACCCGCGCCGCCGCCATGGCCAGGCTCGGGCTGCCAGCCACGGCCAGGTCAACCCAGCGGTTCAACTGAGGGTCGCCATAGGCCTGCCACCACTGCTGCTCGGGCCAGTGGGCGTCGCTCGCGGCTTCGCGTATGGCCGCGTCGGTGGTCAGGGTATTGGCTTGCAGCGTCTTGCTTTGCGGGGCTATGCCCCAGGTTCCGATACAGCCGCTCAAGGTGAGGGCAAGGGCACAGGCACTGAACGCACTGAGCGTTCTGATGATGCGACGCGGCACAGCTGCGAATTCCCGAGGAAGAGGTGATAGGGCCGGGCAATTCTAGGGGGCGGCAGCACTGGCGATAAGCGTGGATTCCTGCGAATCTTTGTTACCGAAACAGCGATAATCCGCCTTTGGTCGAAGGCAACTTTTCATCTTTTTTTCGTTACTTCGTGACACAATTTTGTCCTCTACATCGAGAGTGACCCATGGACACCCTGCAAAACATGCGTGCTTTCAGTTGCGTAGCCCAACTGGGCAGCTTTACCGCTGCCGCCGGGCAGCTGGATACGACCACCGCGAACGTGTCGCGGGCAGTCTCCAACCTGGAAGCCCATCTGCAAACACGGCTGCTCAACCGCACGACCCGCCGCATTGCGCTGACCGAAGCCGGCAAGCGCTACCTGATGCGTTGCGAACAGATTCTTACCTACGTGGAAGAAGCCGAGGCCGAAGCCAGCGACGCTCATGCGCGCCCCGCCGGGCAACTGAAGGTGCACTCGATGACCGGGGTCGGCCAGCACTTCGTGGTCGATGCCATTGCCCGCTACCGCGAATCGCACCCGGACGTGACCTTCGACCTGACCATGGCCAACCGCGTGCCCGACCTGCTCGACGAGGGCTATGACGTGTCCATCGTGCTGGCCACCGAACTGCCCGACTCGGGGTTCGTGTCGCAGCGCCTGGGCATCACCTACAGCATCGTCTGCGCCTCGCCCAGCTACATCGCCCGCCACGGCGTGCCGCACAAGCCCGCCGACCTGCTCCAGCACGCCTGCCTGCGCATGGTCAGCCCGGTGATCCCGCTGGAAAAGTGGCTGTTCGACGGCCCGGAAGGCCAGGAGATGGTCAACATCACCAGCTCGCCGTTCATGGTCAATACCGCCGATGCCATGAAGACCGCGATTCGCAGCGGCATGGGCGTGGGCGTACTGCCGATCTATTCGGCCATCGACGGCCTGCGTGACGGCAGCCTGGTAAGGGTGCTGCCCGAGTACCGCCTGCAGGAGCTGAACCTGTATGCGATCTACCCGTCGCGCCAGTACCTGGACGCCAAGATCAAGACCTGGGTCGAATACCTGCGCAACTCGCTGCCGGAGATTCTCGCGGCGCACGAGGCGGACCTGAAAACCCACCAGTTGCTGATCGCCAACTGAAGCTTGTAGCTTGTTGGCTTTTCTTGTGGAAATTGCCCGATGAAAAAGACCGTCCTGGCCTTCAGCCGCATTACCCCGGCCATGGCCGAGCGCCTGCAGCAAGATTTCAATGTGATCCTGCCCAACCCCAAGCTGGGCGACATCAACGCCCAGTTCAACGAGGCGCTGCCCGAGGCCCACGGCCTGATCGGGGTCGGCCGCAAGCTGGGCCGGGCACAGCTCGAAGGCGCGGCCAGGCTGGAAGTGGTGTCCAGCGTTTCGGTCGGCTACGACAACTATGACCTGGACTACCTCAACGAACGTGGCATCGCCCTGACCAATACCCCGGATGTGCTCACCGAAAGCACCGCCGACCTGGGCTTCTCGCTGATCATGGGCTGCGCCCGCCGCACCGCCGAACTGGATGCCTGGACCAAGGCCGGCCACTGGCAGGCCACGGTGGGCCCGGCGCACTTCGGCAGCGACGTGCATGGCAAGACCCTGGGCATCGTCGGCCTGGGCAACATCGGCGCAGCCGTGGCGCGCCGGGGCCACTTCGGTTTCAACATGCCGGTCCTGTACAGCGGCAACAGCCGCAAGCCGGCGCTGGAGCAAGAGCTGGGTGCCCAGTTCCGCAGCCTGGAGCAACTGCTGGCCGAAGCGGACTTCGTGTGCATCGTGGTGCCGCTGTCCGATGCCACGCGCAAGCTGATCAGTACCCGCGAGCTGCAACTGATGAAGCCGAGCGCGTTCCTGATCAACATCGCCCGCGGGCCAGTAGTGGACGAGGCGGCGCTGATCGAGGCGCTGCAGAACGGCACTATTCGCGGTGCAGGCCTGGACGTGTACGAGAAAGAGCCGCTGAGCGATTCGCCGCTGTTCAAGCTGCCCAATGCACTGACCTTGCCGCACATCGGTTCGGCCACTGCCGAAACCCGCGAGGCCATGGCCAACCGGGCGATCGACAACCTGCGTGCGGCGCTGCTGGGTGAGCGGCCGCGAGACCTGGTCAACCCGCAAGTGTGGAAGGGCTGATGCTCGCCTGACCCGACGCGGTTCCTGCAGGAGCGGCCTTGTGTCGCGATGGGCCGCAAAGCGGCCCCGGCAATATCAGCGAAGAAGCTGAATCGGGGCCGCTACGCGCCCCATCGCGACACAAGGCCGCTGCTACACAGGCCTCGACAGCCCGGTTGCCAACTTGGCCCTGGGCTTGCGAAACACCAGTACATTCCCCGCCATCACCGCCACCAGCCCCAACAAGGCCGGCGCCGTCCATTGATAGCCCTCGGCCACCGCCGACACATTCAACGCCACCAGCGGGAACAGCACCGTGCAATACGCCGCCCGCTCCGGCCCCATGCGCCCGACCAGGGTCAGGTAGGCGGTGAAGGCGATCACCGAACCCGGGATTACCAGGTACAGCAACGAGCCGATATAGCGCGCATTCCACTCCATGCTGAACGGCACGCCGCTGATCACACAGAACAGCGCCAGCATCGCTGCGCCGTAGACCATGCCCCAGGCATTGGTGGTCATCGGCTTGAGCCCGGCCTTCTGCTGCATGCTCGAGAGCATGTTGCCGGCCGAGAAACACAAGGTGCCGAGCAAAGCCAGGCCAAGGCCATACAGGGTCTCGCGGCTGGCCGTGTGGTGGGACAGCTCCGGCCAGAACAACAGGCCCAGGCCGAGCAAGCCCAAGGCGCCACCGCCGAGCACATTGCTGGCAATCTTCTGGCCAAGGAAGATCCGTGCGTTGAGCGCGTTCCACAAGGTGGCGGTGGAAAACACCACCGCAATCAGGCCGCTGGCGATCCACTGGCTGGCGCTGAGGAAGCAGATGAAATTGACGCAAAACAGGCACAGGCCCTGGGCCAGGCAGATCTGGTGACCACGCCGGTTCATCGGCTGCAGGCGGCGGGTGAGCAGCAGGAAGGCGAACAGGATCAGCCCGGCCAGGGCGAAGCGGTAGACGATCGAGACCGGGATGGCGACCACGCCCAGCTGCAGTTTGAGGGCGATCCAGGTCGTACCCCAGATCAGCACGGTAAGTAGATAGAGTGACAAGTTCATGGTGGCGGTTCCTTGAGCCTTTCAAGATCGGTGCCCGGCGCTTCGCGGTTTTGGCCGCTAATCGAGGGCACAGCCCTCGCCGAGGCATCCCAGTGTTCTCCGCTCGCACAACCACGCGCTTGCACAAACTTGCGCATTTGTCCTGCAGGTGGCTGAAAGCCTGCCCAAGGCGCAGTAGGATGGCTGGCAAGAGGAACCGCCCATGACGCCATTCAGCCAACTGCAAGTGTTCAACGCCATGCACGCCTCGCCCAACGCCCGGCTGGAGCTGAGCGCGCAGCTGGGCGACGGCCTGGCGGCGGCGTTGTGGAACAACCGCGACGATGCCCGCGACTACCAGGCACCCAGCCACCACACCCTGTCGTGCTACATCGCCGACGGCACCGGCACCTTCCGTCGCCAGCGCCCGGCCGACAAGGGGGCGCCGAACAAGCTGTGCGTGATGCCGGCCGGGCAGGAGTCGAACTGGGTGGTCAATGGCGCGATCCGTTTGGCCCACCTGTACATCAGCGAGGCGCAGTTCGCCTTGGGCTGCGTGCGCCTGCTCGACCGCGAACCGCGTGAGCTGCAACTGCAGGAGGCGACCTTTCTCGACGACCCGCAGCAGGCCGCGCGCTTTCGCCAGCTGATCACCCTGGACTGGGACGAACCTGGCGAGCGCTTGCTGGCCAGCAGCCTGGCGCACGCGATTGTCGACCATGCGCTGCTCAACCAGGTCGGGCTGCGCCAGGGCCTGCGTATGAAAGGCGGGCTGGCACCGAGCCTGCGCCGGCAGATGGTCGATTACATCGAAGCACACCTGGACCAGCCCATTACCCTGGGTGAACTGGCCGTGCGCTGCAACCTGTCCGAATACCATTTCGCGCGCATGTTCCGCGCCAGCTTCGGGCTGCCGCCGCACCAGTACCTGCTGGCCCGGCGCCTGCACCGGGCCTGCCAGCTGCTGCGGCTGGGGGTGATGCCGCTGGGGGAGATTGCCCTGCTCTGCGGCTTTGCCAGCGCCAGCCATTTCAGCAACCGCTTTCGCCAGGCGATCGGTGCGACACCGGGCGAATACCGCTCGGCCATTCGCGGCTAAAGCCGCTCCTGCAAGGGACCGTACTACCCTGAAGGGCTGCACAGTACCTGTAGCGAAGAGGCCGGCACAGGCTGGTCTAGAACTCGAAGGTGCTGGACAAGCTCACTTGCCGCGCATCCCCGACAGCCACGAAATACTGGTTCACCGCCGAGCTGTAGTAAACCTTGTCGAACAGGTTCTTGACGTTCAGCTGCAACCGCACCTTGTGCTCGTCTAGCCGGGTTTCATAGCTGGCAAAGGCATCGGCGACGGTATAGGCAGGCAGGTCGAAGGTGTTGGTCGAATCACCCGCTCGCTCGCCCACGTAGCGTGCCCCGGCCCCCATGCGCAAGCGGTCGCCACCAAACAGGCTGCCGTAATCGTACACCGCCGACAACGAACCACTGTGCCGGGCCACGTTCTGCAGGCGGTTGCCCTTGAGTTCAGGGTCCTTGGTCACTTCAGCATCGGTGAACGCGTAGCTGCCGATCAGGCTCCAGCGCTCGCTGAGCTGGCCGGTCAGGTCCAGCTCGACACCCCGCGAACCGACTTCACCGGCATTGCTGTACAGCGTCTCGCCGGTGCGCTGGTCGAGGCTGGACACCAGCACGTTGCGCTTGGTGATGTCGAACAGCGCCAGGGTGCCGGTGAGGCGCCCCGGCATGTCGAGCTTGGCCCCCAGTTCCCACGACTTGCCCTCCTCCGGGGCCACCGAGCCGTCCAGCACCACGTTGCCGACCAGCGGCGCGATGCTCGAGTTGGGCTTGAACGATTCGCTGTAGCTGGCATAGAACGACAGTTGCTCATCGAGCTTGTACACCACACCCGCGTGCGGTACCCAGGTCTGGCCGTTGCTGTCGGTGTTGACCTGGAACGGGCGGCCGCGACCGGCGTACTGGTCGTATTGCTGGAAGCGCGCGCCGGCCACCAGGATCCAGTGCTCATCCAGGTGCAGCGCGTCCTGTGCGAACAGCGCATCGGTGCGCAGCTTGTCGGTCTGGTCGCTTTCCTTGGCACCGACCGTGGTGCCCTCCACTTCCTGACCATAGACCGGGTTGACGTAGCTGAAGGTCGATTGGGCTTTCTGCCGGATCAAGTCACCGCGGAAGATCTTGCGGTCCTCATGGTCGATGCCGAACAGCAGGTCGTTCTGCATGCCGGCCAGTTGCAGGTTGCCGGCCAGGCTCAGGGTGGCGAACTGATCACGGCTCATGGCGTCGTGCGTGCCGTCGATGCTGCGCGACAGCGTGCCGCTTGTTTCAATGACTTTGGTCACCCGCACCTGGCTGGCATCGTAGGTCTCGCGGTTGAAGCTGTAGCCGAAGTGCAGCTTCCAGTCATCGGCCAGCTGGTGGTCGAGCTCCAGGCGGTACAGGTCGGAACGCCCTTCCATGTCGTTGAATGGCTCGTCCAGGCGCCGCGTGGCCGGGATGTCCAGCGGGTGGCCGTTGTTGCCGAATGCCGTGCCCCGATCGAACGGTGAGAGAAACTCGCGGTGCTCGTAGGCCAGTACCACCTGGGTGTCCTCACCCAGCCAGGCCAGCGACGGCGCCACCAGCGATTCGCGGTGCACGCCGTAGTTGCGCCAGTAGTCCTCGTCCTCGTGGTCGACGATCAGGCGGTAGGCGAAATGGCTGTCGCCCAGCGCGCCGGTACTGTCGAAGCCGCCGCCACTGCCATTCTTGCCACTGCCGTAGGTCGAGCCGCGCACGGTCAGGGCGTTGTACTGTTGCAGCTGCGGCCGCTTGCTGACCACGTTGATCACCCCGCCCGGGTCCTGGATGCCGTACAGCAGCGACGCCGGGCCCTTGAGCACTTCGACCCGCTCGGTGCTGGCATTGAGGTTGCGGCCCTGTACCACCGGCATGCCGTCGCGCATGATCGAACCATCACGGTTATCACCGAAACCACGCTTCATCACCGTGTCGGAAGTGCCGCCGAAGTTGTTGCCCTGGGTGATGCCGCTGACGTTGGCCAGGGCGTCGTCGAGGTTGCGCGGGGCCTGGTCGCGGATGACCTGGGCCGGCACCACGTTGATCGCCTGGGGAATGTCCTGGCTCGGGCCCTGCCCGCGCATGATCGAGACGCTGGCCGGGGGCTGGTAGCTGTATTCGTCCAGTTCCGAGCTTATCGTGGTGGCCTGCAGGTTGAGGGCGCCGGAAGTGTCCAGCGCTTCCAGGGTGAAGGTGCGTGCGTCGACGCGACGCCAGGCCAGCCCACTGCTGCCCAGCAGCTGTTGCAGGGCCTGCTCGGCGCTGTACCGGCCGTTCAGCGCCGGGGCCTGTACGCCGGGCAGCGCCAAGGTGTAGACCACGCCCTGGCCAGTGGTGCGGCTGAAGGCGTTGAGCGCTTGTGCCAAGGGTTGCGCCGGCTGGGCGAAGGCGTAGGCCTGCTGTTGCTCGGCAGCACAGGCCAGTGGAGCGAAAACGAGGGCCGGCAGCGCGGACAGGCCGAGCCAGAGAGGGACGCAACGCGGGGTGAACTTCATGGACGCTGACCTGTGAGAGGGTTATGACTGCGAATGAATCGCACTTCCACTCATTACACGGATGTCACGTCCTGTTACCTCACCCGCTATTTGAAAATATTTTCATTGCTGCCCGCGAAGAGGCCGGCACAGGCGCCTATCGGATCACCGTCAACCGTCCCAGCACAGTCTGCCGCGAGAAACCCATCACCTTGCCCAGCGAATCCAGCGCCAGCAACGGTTCTGCCACAGGAAAACTGCCACTGACCTTGCGCTGCCCCAGTTCGTCGTCGAGCAACAGGATGCGCCCCGGGTAATAGCGCCCCAGGTCTTCGACCACCTGCGCCAGCGGGACCTGGTAGTAATTCAGCCAACCCTGGCGCCAGGCCAGGCGGGTGTCGCCGTCCACCGCCACAAGGTCGCCCAGCTGGCCTGCAGCGTAGGCGACCTGCTGGTTGGCCGTCAGTTCGCGCCTTGCGGCGCCCGGCGCCGGGCTTACTGCCACCCGCCCGCTACGGACCGTGACCTGGGCGCCTTCGCCCTGCCCACGCACTTCGAACTGGGTGCCGAGCACCCGCACCTCGCCACCCGCCGCTTCGACCAGGAATGGCTCACCGGTATGCGTGACCTGGAAGAACGCCGCGCCATGCAACAAGCGCACACGACGCTCGCCGCGGACAAAATCGACTGCAATCGCGCTCTGCGCATCCAGCGTCACTTGCGACCGGTCGGCCAGCATCACCTGGCGCACCTGCCCGGCACTGCTGTAGTCGGCTTGCAGGTCCTGGAGCCACAAGCCAGGCTGCCAGCCCCCGGCAATCCCCACAGCCAGGACCAGGCAGGCCGCCAGCGCCAGTGCCGCGAGCCGCTGCCGCCACGGCGACCTGGCCACTGGCCGGGCCATCGCGTCCAGATAGCGCTGCAGGCCTTGCTGTTCTTCGTCAGCCAGGCGCGCCGCAGCGGTGCCGCTGGCCTGCCACAGCGCCTGCGCCTGGGCGAAGGCTGCACGGTGCGCGGGGTGGCTCAGCAGCCAGCGCTTGAACGCGGCCCCCTCGGCGTGCGCGGGCTGCTCGTTGATGCGGCTGAGCCATTGCAGTGCAGCCTGGGACTGCGCCTCGGTAATCGGCGGTAGATGGCTCATCGACGGGCGCTCCCTGGCCGGCGTGGGATGGACGCGGGCTCGGCCACACTCGCCTTGCACGCCTCGAGGGCGCGCATCATATGCTTTTCCACAGCACTCTGGGACAGTTGCATGGCCGTGGCGATCTCGCCGTACTTGCAGCCGTGAATGCGATTGAGCAGGAAGATCTGCCGGGTGCGCTCGGGCAAGGCGCGCAAGGCGGCTTCGATGCGCTGCAGATCGTGGTCGACCTGCACGGCCTGCTCCGGCGCCTGGGCTTCATCTGCCGGCAACGCAGCTTCGACCACACGTTCGCGGCTGCCTTCACTGCGCAAGTGGTCGATAGCCAGGTTGCCGGCGCAGCGCAGCAGATAGGTATCCAGGGCTTCGACCTTGACCTCGGGGCGGCGCCAGAAACGCAGGAACAGCTCCTGGACCAGGTCCGATGCCGTGGCCCGGCAACCGACCCGACGGCTGACCAATGCCTCCATGCGCGCGCGCTGGGCCTGGAACACTTCGACGAAACGCGCACGTCCGCCGCCGTTGTCGGCGCCCGGCTCGAACATGTTGCCCGGTTCACTCATCGGGTCACCCGGCATACACCACGAGCAACGGCCCCAGCACCACGCCGACGGCGGCCAGGCCCAGCAGCAGCCGGGGCAGGTATGGCAGGCCGAATACCCACACGGTCACCCCGGCCATCAGTACCGCGACCCATTGCACCAGGCCATGGGCCCAGCCACGCAGGTGTACGCTGAGTACCAGCGAAGCCAGCAACAGCAACCAGCCGGCGCCACGCAACAGGCGCAGCTGGCCTGGGCGTGGCTTGCGCCTGAGCAAGTCGGCGAAGTGTTTTTGCATGGCCAGGCACAAGGCAACCAGGCCTGCGAATGTGATCAGTGCGATGCCTGCCATCAGCTTGCGCCCGCTGTTTCGGCCGGTGGCGTGCTGGCTGCTCGCCGGGCGCGTCCGGCAGCCGCCCTCGGCTTGCGCGACAGCTTGCCGGCAAGCCAGGCGAGGAACAGGCCGGTCGCCAGCGCCGTCAGGTCGAAGCCGGCCATGGCCCAGTCCCCTGCCGGCAGCGAATGGTTCAGGCCCTGGCCGGTAGTCAGGGCATTGAGCAGCGGCAGCAGGGCAAACGCCAGCGCACCCAATGCCAGTTGCTCGGCCCAGGCCCGGTGCCCACTGCGCAGCACGGCGTGCACCAGCGTCAGCCCCCAGGTGATGAAGAAGGTATTGACCTCCCAGTCGGCCCGGCCGTGCACCCCCAGCGGGATCAGGCGGTTGGCCCAGAAGAAACCGGCAACGGCCAGCAACAGCCCGCTCATGCTGGCGATGTTGAGTACCTCGACCAGGCGCAGCTCGCCCGGCAGGCGTTCGTTCCCGGCATGCTTGAGCTGACGCTTGCCCAGCCACATCACCAGCCCGGTGCCGATCACCGCGGTACCCGCCAGGCCAAAGAAGAAATACAGCCAGCGCAGCCAGGGCCCGGCAAAATTGCCCATGTGCAGGCCGGCGAAACTGAACGCGGCCATCATCACCCCGCTCTCCGGCTTGCCCTGGCTCAGCAGCGCACCCGTGGTGCCATCGAACGTCCAGTTGGCGCTGCGCCGGTAGGCGACGTGGTCGGCCGACGATTGGCTGAAGGTTACGCGGGCATTGCGGTCGCCCGGGTTCTGCACCTGGATATCGCCAATACGCGCGCCCGGTTGCAGCTCCTGAACCCTGACGTACAGGCCTGCCAACGGCACCAGCGGTGCGGCGACATGGGCTGGCGCAGGCGCATCGTTGCGGCCGAACAGGTCGTTGAAGTACTTGCCGGTGTCATTGCCATAGCTGGCCATGATGCCCGCCGGCATGACCAGGTACATGAACAGCACCAGGCTGCTGTAGCTGATCATCAGGTGGAACGGCAGCACCAGCACGCCGATGGCGTTGTGCCCATCCAGCCAGGAGCGCTGGCCCTTGCCGGGGCGGAAGGTGAAGAATTCCTTGAAGAACTTCTTGTGCGTGATGATGCCGGTCACCAGCCCCAGCAACATGATGAATGCACAGAACGTCGACAGCCAGCGGCCATAGGGGTGTGGCATCTGCAACTGGAAATGGAAGCGGTAGAAGAATTCACCACCGCGGCTGTCACGTGCCTGCAGCGGCTCACCGGTCTGGGTATCGAGGGTCTGGCTGACAACGCCACGTGGCCCGCCATGGGTATCGCGATAGCCCACGTTCAAGCCCGCCTCACGTGCGTTGGGCAGGCGGATGAACCACGTTCCCGAATGACCTGCGTTGTCCAGCAGGTAACGCTGGGCCACCTCCAGAGCATGGGTCGGGTCCAGTGCCTGGCTACGCACCTCCGGCCTCGACCAGTGGGTGATCTCTTCCTTGAAGTACGACAGCGTGCCGGTAAGGAAGATGGCAAACAACAGCCAGCCAAAGATCAGGCCGGTCCAGGTGTGCAGCCAGGCCATGGCCTGGCGGAAGCCTTCCTTCATGCGCTTGTCATCCAGTAGGCCAAGCCGCTGATCACGCTCAGTAGCACTGTGGGCGCCAGCACACCCAGCCAGGCGCGCAAAGCGCTGCGGCAGGCGAAGCACCAGATGAACGCCAGCAGGTAGAAGACGAATGACAGCAACAGGCCTGTGAGTGTCGCATCGACCTGCGGCAATGGCGCCACCAGAGCAATGCAGACGCTGGCCATCGACGCCAGCAGGTAGCCGCCCAGCAAGGCGGCCAGGCTGCGTGAAGTCACGGCCAGGCGATAGCTGAGCGGGAGGCTGGCGGTTTTACGCGTCATGGCGAACGGTCGGGCGTTATCGGGCGTTCAATAATAATGATTTCAATTCTCATAAGCAAAGGCTGAGCGCTGCGTGGTCAGCTGTGGCCGTGTATGCAACAAGAAATTTATTTTCAAAAAGGGCTTGAATTCGTTTCGCCGTTGCCTGACCTTAGAGTCAAGAGACGCAGAATTTCCAAGGGTCTCAAAGGCCTAGGCGCGTCTCCATGCGAGCAAGCTGAATAAGGATTGAATCATGCAAATCCAGGTCAACAGCAGCAACCATTTCGAAGGCAACGCCCGGCTCGACCAGTGGGTCCGCAGCACCCTGCAGAGCTCGCTGGAACGTTACGAAGACGACCTCACCCGCATCGAGGTCCACCTGCGCGACGAGAACGGCGCCAAGCCCGGACCGCATGACAAACGCTGCCAGATGGAGGCTCGCCCCAAAGGCCATCAACCGATCTCTGTGACCCACACTGCCACTTCGCTGGACCAGGCAGTCGATGGTGCCGCCACCAAGCTGAACCACGCGCTGGAACACTTCTACGGCAAGCTGCGCAGCAAGCGCGGCGCCCTGGAACTGAATGACCCGGACGCCTGATCGGCAACGCCAGCAACGCCCGGCCTCGTGCCGGGCGTTTTCGTTGGTGTCGATCAATGGCACTGAACCAACCGCCGAAGGCGTCGGTCAACCCCTGCAGTCATTCATTGCAGAAGCACGACCATGAACAACCCATTCGAACGAATCAGTGCTGCATTCGCCCACGAATACCGGGTCAACCTGAGCATCGCCAACCTTGACGGCAGCATCATGCTGACCCTGTCCGACGACAGCGGCGTAGTCGCCAAGCGCCTCATCACCCAGGCCCAGCGCAATGACCCGGTGCGCCTGCAACGGGTGATCGACAGCATTCGCCTGGGCCTGGCCATCGAACACAACCAGAACCCCTTGCAAGTGCTGGCCGCACTGACCCGCGACGCTCAGCGCGAACCCCGCCATTTCATGGCCAACTGAGGGCTACTTGCCCTCCTCCACTTCCTTGCCATTGGCATCCAGCACCTTGGTCGAGGGGTAGCGGTACGAGGCGTAGCGCACCACCAGAATCGAGAACGCCAGCAACAGGATGCCACCGCACAGGTACAGCAGCCCTGCGTCCGGCGCCTTGTGGTGTGAGACATCGCCGATCAGCAGGCGGGTCAGTGCAGTGATGGCCACGTACAGCAGGAAGCGGATCGGCATGTGGTTGGTCTTGAAGTAGATCCCGACCATCGCCCCCAGCTCCAGGTAGATGAACAGCAGCAGAATGTCATCGACGCTGACCCCGCCCTTGCCGAGCATGTCCAGGAAGGTCATCACCGCCGCATAGGCGGTGATCGCGCCAATGCCGAACAGCGCCAGGTAATGGAATGCCTCGACGCACAGGTTGCCCAGCGAGTCGGCCGAGCCGTGCAGGCCCTTGCGCAGCTTTTCTGCCCATTTGATGTTCACGATGTTCCATTCCCCGATACGTCTTGAAGGATGATGCGCCACCGGTGTGACGCTTGTGCCATGCAGTTAAAGGGCCAGGCCCTTGCCTTGGAAGGCGACCGATTGCCGCAAGGCACGCGCCCACGCGCTGAAGAATGGGCTTGCGCGGCAATGGCAAATGCCATTACTGTATATAGATACAGTAGATCGTAACCTAACCAGCAAAAGGCACAGAGGTGATGAATGGCCGTCGAAGTGGTGTATCGCAGCAGCCGCGACCCGGAGCGCTTGTTCATGGATAAGGCCGAAGCAGACCGTCACGACAAGATGCTCGAACTGGCCGAGCGCCTGGCCGACGTGCTGCACAAGGCCGTGCCCTCGCTGACCGAGCAGCAGGTCGAGGAAGCCGGCATCTACATGGCGAGAAACCGCGATGTGTTCGCCCGTGCGTTCAAGAGCCAGCCGGATGCGTTGGCCGAGTTGCTCGAGGCGCCAGCGGCCGAGTAACACCTGCGCTGGCCTTGGCAGGAGCGGCCGTCAGCCGTAGAGCAAGCGCTCCGCCAGCATCTGCGCCACCCGCGCCGGCGAGCGTTTCTCCGCCTGCGCATGGCCGAACACTTCGGTCAGCCGCGAAGGTATCCGCGCCAGGTGCGCGGTGATGGTGCCCAGGTCCTCGCCACGGTGGGTAAGCGCCACGTAGATCAACCCACCGGCATTGATCACGTAATCCGGCGCATACAGGATTCCGCGCGATTCCAGCTGGTCGGCCACCTGCAAGGTAGTCAACTGGTTGTTCGCCGCCCCCGCCACCGCTGCGCAACGTAACTGCATCACACTCTGCCCGTTCAGCACCGGGCCCACGCCGCAGGGCGCAAAGATGTCGCAAGGGGTGCTGAGCAACGCATCGTTGGTGACCGGCTTGGCATCGAACTGCTCCACTGCCAGCCGCACCCGCCCGGGGTCGAGGTCGCTCACCAGCAAGTCCGCCCCCGCCGCATGCAGTTGCTCGGCCAGCGCATAACCGACATTGCCCAGCCCTTGCACCGCAACCCGCAGCCCCTGCAGGTCATCACTGCCAAGCCGGAACGAAGTGGTTGCACGTATGCCGGCGAAAACCCCCATCGCCGCGTGCGGTGAAGGATCGCCGCAGGCCGTGGTGCTGGTCACATGCGGGGTACTCTGGGCAATGCAGTCCATGTCCAGGGTAGAGGTGCCGCTGTCCACGGCGATGATGAAGCGCCCCTGCAAGGTATCGACGAAGCGGCCAAAGGCCTCGAACAGCGCGGCACGGTTTTCCACATGCGGGTTGCGCATGATCACTGCCTTGCCGCCACCCAGTGGCAAGCCGGCCAGTGCTGCCTTGTAGCTCATGCCCTGGGCCAGGCGAATGGCGTCGGTCATGGCGCTCTCGTCGTCGGCATACGGCAGGTAGCGGCAACCGCCCATGGCCGGCCCCAACTGTTCACTGTGGATCGCCACCACGGCCTTGAGGCCGGTGGGCGGGTCGGTGAACAGGTGCAGCGACTGGGTACGGGTGCTTTGCATCAGCGCGAACATCGACGGGCTCCCCTGAGAGGTGCTCATTCCAGTATAGGCTTGGCCCTCGGGCCGACGCCGCCGCCGGACCACTGGACGAAACCGCGCGCCGCGGCTAATACTCAAGCGTGTGTGGAGAAGCCCCATGAAGCCACGTCAAGCCTGCCTGGCCTGCCTGGAACGCGAGCCCGTCGCCCTGCTGGAAGCCGCATTGTGGATTGCCGCCGAGCATGACCGCAGCATCGAGCCGGCGGCCAGCCTGGCCACGCTGCATGACCTGCAGCGCGAGATCAGTGCCAGCCTGCCGATGCTGCCGCTGTGCGAACTGGCCCAGCCACTGTTGCGCCAGCTCAATGCCCTGGGTTTCCAGCAGGATGAGTATCATCCCCTGCGCCCGCATGCCGCGCTGATGGACAAGGTGCTGCAGCGTCGCCGTGGCCAACCGCTGGCCCTGGCCATCCTCGCCCTGGAGTTGGCCCGGCGCCTGTCCATACCCCTGGAGGGGGTGGGCTTTCCCGGCCATTTCCTGCTGCGCGTGCCGGGTGCCGACCACCTCCTCGACCCCTGCGGCGGCCGACGCCTGTACCCCAACGATTGTCGCGAACTGCTGGCGCGTCAGTTTGGCCCGCAGGTAGCACTGACCGCCGAGCATCTGCGCAGTGCCAGCCCCGCGCAGATATTGCAACGCCTGTCACGCAACCTGCGCCAGTTGCACCTCAGCAATGACAACCACCTGGCGGCACTGATCGATGCCGAACGGGTCATGCAACTGGGGCCGGCGCAAGTCAGCGACTATGTGACCCGCGCCTCGCTCTACCAGCATCTGGATTGCCCGCAGGCCGAGCGCTTCGACCTGGAGCATGCGTTGCTGCTGACGGAAGACCCGGTCCAGCGCCTGAAGCTGTGCGAGCGTATCGGCAAGCTTCCGGCGGCGAACCGTTCCATTCACTGAGCCGGGCAGTCCGGCTGCTGGGCGGGGTGTGCCTTGGCGAACGCCGGGTGCCCGGCTGCCAGGGCGGCCACCCGCAGGATGCGCGGGAAGCCGTCGAGGTCGATGTTGAACCGTTCGGCCGCATACAACTGCGGGATCAGGTAGACATCCGCCAGGCCTGGCTCATCGCCAAAACAGAAACCGTGATCGCCGATCAGTTGCTCCACCGCCGCCAGCCCCTGGCTGATCCAGTGGCCAATCCACTGGTTGACCTGGGTCTCGTCATGCCCGGCCTGGCGCAGCCGGTTGAGCACGCTGACATTGTGCAACGGGTGGATATCGCAGCCGATGATCGCAGCCACACCGCGCACCTTGGCACGCGTCGCCGGCGTCGCAGGCAGCAGCGCGGGCTGTGGATAAACCTCTTCCAGGAACTCGATGATCGCCGGAGACTGCACCAGCAGCTCACCGTCGTCAGTGCGCAACGCCGGCACGCGGCCCTGCGGGTTGATGGCGACGTAGCCAGCACCGCGTTGCTCACCCTGCAACAGGTTGACCGGCAGGGACTGGTAGGCCAGCCCCTTCAACGCCAGGGCAATGCGCACCCGATAGGATGAGGTGGAACGGTAATAGGTGTACAGCTCCATGCCCCTGCCTCCTCAGTTGGCCGCGATGACCGTGCCGCGGCATTCGCCGAAGCCGATGCTGGCCACGCCCTCACGCACGCAACGGCCGCGCAGGATGATCTCGTCGCCGTCCTCGAGGAACTTGCGCACCTCGCCACTGGCCAGCTCCACCGGGTGCTTGCCGCCTTCGGTAATCTCCAGCAGGCTGCCGAACGAACCAGGCGTGGCGCCCGACAGCGTGCCCGAACCGAACAGGTCGCCCGGCTGCAGCTGGCAGCCATTGACACTGTGGTGGGCCACCAGCTGCGCCACGGTCCAGTACATGCTGCGGGTGTTGCTCAGGGTCAGGCGGTGCGGGGCCATGCCCTGCTCGCGCATGCGCTCGGTCAGCAGCAGCACCTCGAGTTCGATATCGAACGCACCGGCGGCCTGGTCGCGCTTGTCCAGCAGGTATGACAGTGGCTGCGGGTCGCCTTGCGGGCGTGCTGGCTGGGCGCAACGGAACGGCTCCAGCGCTTCGGCAGTAATTACCCACGGTGAGATGGTGGTAACGAAGCTTTTCGACAGGAACGGGCCCAGCGGCTGGTATTCCCAGGCCTGGATATCCCGGGCCGACCAGTCGTTGAGCAGGCACAGGCCGGCGACGTGCTCGGCGGCATCGCCGATCGGGATCGCCTGGCCGATGTCATTGCCCTGGCCGATCCAGATGCCCAGTTCCAGCTCGTAGTCCAGGCGCGCGCAGGGGCCGAAGCTCGGTTCGCTGTGCCCAGCCGGCAGGGTCTGGCCCTTGGGACGGCGCACGTCGGTGCCGGACGGGCGAATGGTCGAGGCGCGGCCGTGATAACCGATCGGCACGTACTTGTAGTTGGGCAGCAGCGGGTTGTCGGGGCGGAACAGCTTGCCGACGTTCCTGGCGTGTTCGATGCCTACATAGAAGTCGGTGTAGTCACCGATCTGCGCCGGGACATGCAGTTGGCAGGCGCTGGCCGGATACAACGCTGGCTGCAACGCCGCCTGGTGCTCGCTGTGCTCGCCCAGCAACACCAGCAGGCGTTCGCGCAAGGCCACGCGAGCGCCTCGACCAAGGGCGAAGAATGCGTTCAGAGTGCCACCGCGGGTGGCTTCCACAGCGGCCTTGGCGGCGCCGTCGAACAGGCCGGCAGCCAGCACTGCCTCGAGATCGAGGATCGCATCGCCGATGGCCACGCCACAGCGCCTGGCTTCCCCGGGCCGGCTGAAAATGCCCAACGGCAGGTTCTGCAGCGGGAAGTCGCTGTGCCCGTTGGCGTGCTCCACCCAGCTACGGGCAATGGCGGTCTGGTTCATGGGTTATCTCCGGTTCGGGTTGAAGGTGCTCGGCAAGGTGGCCCAGCAACTATCGTAGTCGGCCTGCAATTGCGGGCATTCGAGGGCCTGCACGCTCGGGCGCAGCACCTGGCTGGTCTCGAACATGAAGGCCATGGTGTTGTCGATCTTGTGCGGCGCCAGGTCGGCGGCAATGGCCTTTTCGCAGGTTTCGGCATCGGGGCCGTGGGCGCTCATCACCCCGTGCAGCGAGGCACCGCCGGGCAGGAAACCTTCGGCCTTGGCGTCGTAGGCACCGTTGATCAGGCCCATGAACTCGTTCATCAGGTTGCGGTGGAACCATGGTGGACGGAAGGTGTTCTCGGCCACCATCCAGCGTGGCGGGAAGATCACGAAGTCCATGTTGGCCATGCCATGCACGCTGGTCGGTGAAGTCAGTACCGTGAAGATCGACGGGTCCGGGTGGTCGAAGCTGACCGTGCCGATGGTGTTGAAGCGCCGCAGGTCGTACTTGTACGGCACGTTGCTGCCGTGCCAGGCGACCACGTCCAGCGGTGAGTGCTGCAGTTCGCAGGCCCAGTGTTCGCCAAGGAACTTCTGCACCAGCTGCACCGGGCCTGCCACCTCCTCGTAATGCGCCACCGGGGTGAGGAAGTCGCGCGGGTTGGCCAGGCCGTTGCTGCCGATCGGGCCCAGGTCCGGGATACGCAGCGGTGCGCCGTGGTTTTCGGCAATGTAGCCACGCGCCTGGCCGTCGAGCAGCTCGACGCGGAACTTCATGCCGCGCGGAATCACCGCGATTTCCAGCGGTTCGACCTGCATGACCCCCAGTTCGGTGGCGATGCGCAGGCGGCCCTGTTCCGGCACCAGCAGCAGCTCACCGTCGGCGTTGAAGAACACCCGTTCCATCGAGCGGTTGGCGCGGTAGATGTAGATGCTGACGCCGGCCGGTTTGTCAGATGCCGAGTTGGCCACCATGGGCAGCCAGCCTTCGATGAAGTCGGTCGGTTCGCTGGGGATCGGCTGGGGGTTCCAGCGCAGCCGGTTGGGGGTAATGGCGCCCAGCGGGGCGGTCAGTGGCTGGCGCGCCAGGCGCTCGAAACGTGGGTGCAGCGCGGACGGACGAATACGGTACAGCCAGGTACGACGCAGCTCGCTGCGGGCCATGGTGAACGCCGTGCCCGAGAGCAGCTCGGCATACAGCCCGTAAGGGGCCTTTTGCGGCGAGTTCTGCCCGACCGGCAGGGCACCCGGCAGGGCTTCGCTGGCAAACTCGTTGCCAAAGCCGCTGAGGTAGTGAAGGTCGGGTGACGTATCGCGATTCATCGATGCCTCCGGGCTCTGGCCGAGCCGTTGCTGGCAGCTGGCTACCGGTCCCGATCGGGTTGGCAGCGCGTCTGCGTTGTTTTTATCGTAATCAGATTACGAATAACGTAATTTGCTCCGGGCAATGCGTCAAGCTATAAAGGCGCGACGCGAAAACTCCGGAAGCAGATGTCCATGACCAAAGCCAGCTCCCCCGCCGACAACGGCAAGCAGAAAGTCCGCTCGGCAGAGGTCGGCACCGACATCCTCAAGGCCCTTGCGGAGCTTTCCCCTTCCACCTCGCTGTCGCGCCTGGCAGAGCATGTGCAGATGCCGGCGAGCAAGGTGCACCGTTATTTGCAGGCATTGATCGCCAGCGGCTTTGCCGAACAGGACGCCGCCACCAACCATTACGGCCTGGGCCGCGAGGCCCTGCGGGTAGGGTTGGCGGCGCTGGGCAGCATCGATGTACTGAAAATCGCCGCGCTGCCGTTGTCACAGTTGCGCGATGAACTCAACGAGAGCTGCTTCATTGCCGTATGGGGTAACCAGGGCGCGACGGTGGTCAGCATCGAGCCGGCAGTACGCGCAGTCACCGTGGTCACCCAGATCGGTTCGGTATTGCCGCTGCTCAGCTCGTCCACCGGCCTGGTGTTCGCCGCCTACCTCCCCGAACGCGAGACCGTGGAGTTGCGCGACCGGGAACTGGCCGCCATGCAGCACAGTGCCGCCGATTACCAGGCAGTACTGGCCGGCATTCGCGAACGTGGCCTGCACCATGTACACGGGCTGCTGATGCCCGGCGTGGATGCGCTGTCGGCCCCGGTGTTCAATGCCATGGGGCAGATCGCTGCGGTGATGACCGTGGTCGGGCCAACGTCGATCTTCCATGCCGACGAGCATGGCCCGGCGGCGCAACGGCTGCTGGCGGCAGCTCGGGAAACCAGCTGGCGGATGGGTTATACACCTGCGGCACTATTGCCCGAGGCGTAAAGGTGAATGTCATAAGCCGCTATTTTTCCTACAGGATCAAGCGCTTATTCTTAGCTCACTGGCCGGCATGAAGGGCTCTCCCCCCGCCTTTCAGGCCTGCGAGGTTCACCGACGTAGATTTTGAAGCTCCTTGATCTGACGTCTCGATTGGCCGCTGCGGCTTGCAGCGGCCTTTTTTATCTGCGCTGAACATAAAACTTCGGCTGTGCCGGCAAAGGTTTCAGCCCAACGGGTATTGTTGCAGGTTCGCCATCATCTGCTGCAAGGCCTGCAAGCTGTCCTGCGGGTGTACCGCCCCCTCGAAGTCGCCGATGCGCACCCAGTTCTCCGCCACCTGCTCCGGGGTAAAGCCTTCACGCGGATCGAAACCCACGCCCAGGCTACGCTCCCAACGCACCTTGCCCACCCAGCCGCCACCCACTTCGAACAGCTCCCCGCTGCCCTGGCACTGTTCGCTACCCAGGTACACCACCAGCGGGCTGACCAGTTCGGGCTTGAGCCGCTCGAACACCTGGGGCGGGATCAGCCCTTCGGTCATGCGGGTGCCGCCGGTCGGGGCGATGGCGTTGACCAGGATGCCATGCTTGCGCCCCTCGATCGCCAAGGTACGGGTCAAGCCGTACAGGCCCAGCTTGGCCATGCCGTAGTTGGCCTGGCCAAAGTTACCGTAGATGCCCGACGTGGAGGCGGTGAAGATGACCCGCCCCCAGTTCTGCGCGCGCAGGTGCGGCCAGGCGGCGCGGGTAACCTTGTAGGCCCCTTCGACATGTACCTGGTAGACCTGCTCCCAGTCGCTGTCCTCCATCTTGTGGAAGGTCTTGTCACGCAGGATGCCAGCGTTGTTCACCAGCACATCGACCCGGCCAAAGCTGTCCAGGGCCTGTTCGACGATACGCGCGCCCTGGCTGACCGAATCATGGCTGGCGATGGCGTTGCCGCCAGCGGCGCGGATCTCCTCGACCACCCGGTCAGCGGCCGAGGCGCTGGCACCCTCACCATGGGTGGAGCCACCGAGGTCATTGACCACCACCCGGGCGCCACGCGCAGCGAACAGCAACGCATGGGCACGGCCCAGGCCGCCGCCGGCTCCGGTGACGATCACCACGCGATCTTGCAGACGGACAGGCTCGCTCATGTTCAAGGCTCCAGGCAGGTTCAGGTCAGCCGAGTGTCTGCCGCCGAAGGCGAATGGACAATCAAGCGCCTGCTGGCTGAATGCCTGGCAATAACACAATGCGATGGTCGTAACGCCTGGTCAGGACCACGCCATCTTCTGGGGCAGATAGCTCAGCGGCCGATCGCGAAAGGCCAGGTAATGGCGTAATACCTGAACCGGCGCTTCGGTATGCGGATAGTGGCCGATACCTTGCAGTTGTACCGTGTCCGGCGCCGGTACCAGTTGCCGGTAGCGCTCGACCATATGCGCCCCCGACAGCGGGTCGACCATGCCGTTGATCAGGCGCAGCGGCACGCCTTCACGCTGCATGGCACCGACCCAGCGATCACGGTGCAGCCTGCGCTCCGGCATGTAGCCAACCAGCTTGTGCAACACGCGCGTGCCGTTGTTGGCGGTGATCAGGCTCCAGAGGTCATCCAGTGCACTTTCACTGGGATGGGTGCAGGGCCCGTACACCTGGGTCACGTTGCGCACCAGATCGTCGCGCCCGAACGAGCGCCCTACCAGCCAGCCGACACGGCTGAGCAGCAGTTTCTGGATCAGCAGCAGGCGGCAACTTTCCGCAAACAACCCGCTGTTGAGGAACACGCAGCTGCCGATACTGGCGCGCTGTTCGTGATGCCGCGCCAGCAGTTCCTGGGCCACGCTGCCACCGTAGTCGTGGGCCAGCAGGTGCACCGGCTGCCCGACTTGCAGCTCGGCGAGCAAGGCCTGCTGCAGGTCGGCCTGCTCCATCAGGCTGTAGGCATGATTGACCGGTTTCGCGGAATCGCCAAAGCCGAGCATGTCGCAGGCGATCACCCGGAAGCGCTGGGCCAATGGCCCCCACAGATAGTGCCAATCCCAGCTGGCAGTGGGAAAACCGTGCAGCAGCAGCAGGGGCTCGCCTTGCCCTGCAATCCAGTAGCGGATGCTCTGGCCCCGGAAGGTGAAACTCTGCCCCCGGGTCCGCCAGACGCACAATGGAATTTCGGCCATAGGCATCAGCGGGGTCCCGGTGAAGTGGTGTTGGCTGAACAGGGCAAGGCTGCGCTCATTGCATGTCACCTCGGCACTTACATGTGCTCTCTGAGTCGAGGCTGAGTCTAGCCAGCAGCCCAAGGCCTTGAACTTGCGTTGCCAGCCAGCTTGATGACTGAGCGAGTCAGTGGCACGAACGGTCAGAGCAGCATGGTCAGCAGCGGTGCCGCGAACAGGTTCAGCAGCCCGGTCAGGACCATCACCAGGCCCGCCACCGAGCCTTCCTCGCGGCCCACCTCCTGTGCCCGGCTGACCCCCGCGCCATGGGCGCCGACGCCGAACAGCGCACCCCGCGCCAGCGGCGTACGCAACGGCAGCCAGCGCAGCAGCACGCCGCCGAACATGGCCCCGAGTACGCCGGTGAACATCACGAATACTGCGGTCAGCTCCGGTACCCCACCGAGGTCATGCGCCAGCGGCATGGCGAAGGGCGTAGTGATCGAACGTGGCACCAGCGACAGGCTGGTCGCACTGTCCAGTGCGAGCAGGTGAGCCAGCCCCCAGGAACTGGCAATCGAGGCACTGCTGCCGGCCACCATGCCCACCATCAGCGCCGGCCAGTGGCGTGCAAGCATCGCCCGCTGCTGCCAGATCGGCACCGCGAATGCCACGGTCACCGGGCCGAGCACGCTCATCAGCCAGTGGGTATTGCGGGCATACTCGGCATAGGCGGTGTGCAGCGGTACCGCCACCGCCAGCAACAAGACCGGTACCAGGATCAGCGGCGACAGCAGGTAGCGCCCACTGCGCCGGTACAACCAGCGGCTGCCCAGATAGGCCAGCAGCGTCAGGGCGAGCCAGAACAGCGGCATGGGTTCAAGGCTCATGACGCAACCTCCAGCGGCACACCAGTTCAACGGTCAATGCGGTCACCACCATCACCATCAGGGTGCTCACGGCAATCACCAACAAGATGCGCCAGCCTTCGTCACGGATCAGGGCGCCATAATCGAGCAGGCTCATCAACGCCGGAATGAAGAACAGCAGCATTTCGGCCATCAGCCAGCCCGCCCCCAGTTGCAGCATGGCCGGTTTGAGCACACCTGCAGCGAACAGCAACAACAGCATGGCCAGGCCCATCACCCCACCCGGAATCGGCCAGCCCAGCCAGGAAGCAAGCTGGCCGCCAAGCAGGAACAGGGCACAGAGGGTCGCCAGCTCGGTCAGCAGGCGCAGGGCTTTTTTCAGTAACGCGGGTTTCATGGGGGGTTCCTCGAACAGGCCCTCATTTTAGGATTCGGCTACCTAGGCCAGAAGCGAATTGTTAGACTGAACTCCATTCCATAATGGAATTGCGATCATGGAATTCAAACAACTGCGCAGCTTTATCGAAGTCGTTCACCGCGGTGGCTTCACCCAGGCGGCGCAAACCCTGCACATCAGCCAGTCGGCCGTGAGCAAACAGGTCGCCCAGCTGGAGCAAGATGTGGGCCAGCCGCTACTGGAACGCCAGGCTTCACAGCTGCACCTGACCGCGGCCGGGCGCATCGTGCTGGAGCGTGGCGAAGCCTTGCTGCGCCAGCGTCAGGCGCTGCTGAGTGAACTGGACGACCTCAGCCAGATGGGCCGCGGCGAGTTGCGCCTGGGCTTGCCGATGCTGGGCAGTGACGCGCTCTTCGCCGGGTTGTTCGCCGAGTACCGGCGGCGTCACCCGAACATTACCGTGCAATTGCTCGAAGGCGGCAGCCGCAGCGTCGAACAAGCGGTCAGAAGTGGCGAACTGGAACTGGGCGGCAGCCTGACACCCACTGACGAAGCCTTCGACTATCAACCGTTCTGCAACGAGCCGCTGGATGCCCTGCTACCGGCCAGCCACGGGCTGGCGGGCCAGGACGGGGTGGACCTGCAGCAACTGGCCGATACCCCGTTTCTGCTTTATCAGCGCAGCTTCGTGCTCAATGACCGGTTACTGAAGGCATGCCAGCAGCAAGGCTTTACCCCGAAGGAAGGCGGGCGCAGTGGCCAGGCCGACTTTCTCGCGGCGCTGGTGGCGGCGGGCCAGGGCGTGGTGTTGCTGCCCCGTGTGGTGGCAAGCGCACTGGAACGCCCCGGGGTAGTGCGTTTGCCGCTGCGTTCGCCGGAGGACTTGCGTTGGGACATCGCCTTCATCTGGCGGCGCGGGGCGTACCTGTCACGCGCCGCGCAGGCGTGGTTGGCGTTGGTGAGCGAACGATCAGTGCCCGACAACAGGGCATGAGTTGCCACCGTTGGCCTCTTCGCGGGTTACCCGCGAAAAGACCGGAACCGGCGACACAGCCCGTCAGGCTTTCAGTGCAGCAGCCAGCTCCGCCAGCCAAGGCTCGGCATCCGCTTCCGGGGTTACCGTCTCACTGGCATCCAGGCGCAGCATCGGCTGCACTTCGCGCACGCCCAGTTCGGCAAACAGCTCGCGCATTTGCTCACCGCCACCGCAGTAGGTATCGCCATAGCTGGAATCGCCCAGCCCGATCACCGCGCCCGGCAGGCCACGCCAGGCTGCCGGCAGCGCATCGCGGATGCTGCTGTACAGCGGCATGAGGCTGTCCGGCAGCTCGCCCATGCCGGTGGTGGAGGTGACGGCCAGCAGGGCATCAGGCGCAAAACCTTCAAGGTCCTGCAAGGTGGCGCGTGCCGCATGCCAGGCTTCCAGGCCTGCTGCCTTGAGCAGGGTTTCAGCGTGACGGGCGACTTCTTCGGCGGTGCCGTAGACCGATCCGGAAATAATGGCGACTTTCATCAAGTAGAGGATTCCGAAACTGAGTGAAATCGTAGGATACTACCACCCAGCGCTGGCAAAAGGCCGCCTCTACCAAAGTCGCCATCTTCAGCCCTTCCTCGCCAATGGCCCGAACATGATCAACGCCCAATTGCTGCAATCCATGGTCGACGCATCCAACGACGGGATCGTGGTCGCCGAACAGGAAGGCGACGACACCATCCTGATCTATGTGAATGCCGCCTTCGAACGCCTGACCGGCTATAGCCGTGACGAGATCCTCTATCAGGATTGTCGCTTCCTGCAGGCCGACGACCGTGACCAGCTTGGCCGCGCCCGCATTCGCAAGGCGCTGGCCGAAGGCCGCCCGTGCCGCGAAGTGCTGCGCAACTACCGCAAGGATGGCAGCGCCTTCTGGAACGAGCTGTCGATCACCCCGGTGAGGCACGATGCCGAACAACGCACCTACTTCATCGGTATCCAGAAGGACGTGAGCCGCCAGGTCGAACTGGAACGCGAGCTGGCGGAACTACACGCTCGTCCGAAACCCGACGAACGCACCTGAACCAAGTACGTCGGCCACGGTCAATCCCGTTGAAGAAAACGCCACCCTTGAGTTCGATCATGCAAGCAGAAGCGCTCCTCACCCAGGACGAACTGGACTTCATACAGAACATGCAGCATTCGCCGCAATTGAACCTGGCCGACCCCATGTCGAGCCTGCTGGTCAATGGCGACCGCCGCATCCAGAGCTTGCTTACCCGTCTGGTGGCCAACGAGCAAGTCACCTTGCAGGCCCAGTTCAACAACCAGCAGATCAGCTTCCCGCTGCAACTGGTGGAAGACGAATTCCACGCCCTGCACTTGCAACTGGGCTCGCCGGAAATCTACGAAGATGGCCCCATGCTGCGCCCCTGGCGCCTGTCGATGGAGCAGCCGAGCGCGTTGCTCGATGCCGATGGGCAAGTCAGCGGCCTGTGGGTTCGTGATATTTCGTTCAAGGGGACGCTGGTTGAAGTCCGTGGCCTGCCGTCAGCGCCAGCCCGCTTCGAGCTGCGCTTCGCGCCAGGCGGCATCAATCCCATCGAACTGCATGGCGTGTTGAGCCGGCGCATCGGCCCGGACCTGGCCGCCTACGACCTCAGTCAAAGCGCGGCCGAAGAAACCGAACGCCTGCGCGACTACATTCTTCAGGCCCATCGCCGGGCCCACCCCGAACTGCACACTCAGGTATCGAGCTGACCGGCCAGAAACTGCCGCAAGCGTTGGCGCATCACACTACCTTGTGCGCCCAGGCAGGCAATCGGGCTGCCAGCCAGGCTGTCCTGTGCCAGTTCCGCCGCCTCACCGGCCAGTAGCAACGGGCACTCCAACCCGGCCACCAGGCGTGCCAGGCGCCGGCTGAGTTCGACGGTGGGGGACTGGTGGGAGAACAACACCAGGGCATCCGGTTTCAGGCGCTCGCAAACCAGCGCCAGCTCCGCCAGCGGCTGCGCGTTCGCCAACAGGGTCACGCCCACTTCGTCGCAGCCCAGAGCCAGGCTGGTGACCAGCAGTTCCAGCTCATGGCACTGCCCCGGAAGTGGCGCCAACACCACCGTGCGCTTGCGCGGCGCATGGGCAAGCCGCAAGCGGGCGAACACCCGGCCACGCAGGAACTGGTCCAGGAACAGCCACTCGCTGGCCTGCCCATAACCGCCCTGCCCGACGGCCAGGTCATGCCACACCGGCATGAACACTTCGCTGAATACCTGGTCCAGGGCGCTTGCTGCAAACACCTCGTCGAACAGGCGGTCCAGGCTTGCCGCATCAAAACGTTGCAGTGCCTGGCGAATCTGCTGCTGCCAACGTGCCCAGGTATCCGTCGCCCTGCCTGCCTGCCCTGCCAGGGCATGGTCGCGCGCAAGTATGCTGCCGACCTTGCTCACCGCCACACCGCGCTCCAGCCAGCCGAGGATGCGCCGTACGTCATCGATATCGGCCTGCGAATACAGGCGGTGACCACTGTCGGTGCGGGTTGGCTGGATCAGACCATAGCGGCGCTCCCAGGCGCGCAAGGTCACGGCATTGACGCCGGTCAGGCGGGAAACTTCACGGATCGGAAACAGGTCCTGCTGCATCAGGCCGGCGTCGATCACTGGCTTACGTCCCTGTTCGTTCATGTGCACGGGGTACCCTGTGGAAGTTCGAGCAATAGTCTACTACGACCGTAACGGGCACAGGGATCGACCGTTTGCCGGATGACATTGGCCGAAGCTTGCCGATACGCGATAATCCGCGCCCGATTCTTGCATGCATGCCTGCGTCGCCCACCACCCCGGGCGGCTCAGCCAGAAGGGCCAGCTACCCGCCAGCCCTGTTGCCAGGAGATACACGATGTCTACCCCACCCGTCACCTTGCTGGTGTCGCGCCGCGCCGCCGATGGCCGCTACCAGGACCTGCTGGCCTGGCTGCATGAAGGCGAGCAGTTGGCCACCGATTTTCCCGGCTACCTCGGCTCGGGCATCCTCGCCCCACCCCACGATGGCGACGAGTTCCAGATCATCTTCCGCTTCAGTGACGAACCCACACTGCATGCCTGGGAGCACTCCGCTTCGCGCCGGGCCTGGTTGCAACGCGGCAACGGCCTGTTCGAACGCCCCAGAGAGGCGCGCGTAAGCGGCATTGATGACTGGTTTGGCACCAACATGGTGCAGAAACCGCCGCGCTGGAAGCAGGCCGTGGCCATCTGGTTGGCGTTTTTCCCGGTTTCGCTGGTGTTCAACCTGGTGTTCGGCCACTGGCTGGCAGCGCTGGGCCTGGTGCCTCGGGTACTGCTCAGCACTCTGGCCCTGACGCCTGTGATGGTCTACCTGTTCATCCCGCTGTCCACCCGCCTGCTGGCCGGCTGGCTGCACGCGTCGCCGCCCACCACGGGTGCCTTGCGCAGCCGCTGAGGCCAGCGGTACACGCGCTGAACAGTTCGGGTATGCTGGGCGGCAACCCAAGGACAGACAGTTGACCGCCCCGAACATGAACAGCCCAATTCTCGTTACCGGAGCCAGCCAGCGCGTCGGGCTGGCCCTGGCCCTTGAACTGGCCCAGGCCGGCCATACGGTGGTCAGTGCCAGCCGCAGCGCCCAGCCACAGGCGGCCCACCCGAACATCGTGCAGTTCCAGGCCGACCTGTGCCAGGTGGCCGACCGCCAGGCCCTGATCGACTACCTGCATGGCCATTACGACGGCCTGCGCGCGATCATCCATAACGCCTCGCTGTGGCTCGACGATGGTCTCGACAACCTCGAGACCATGTTCCGCCTGCACGTCGAAGCGCCCTACCACCTCAACCTGGCGCTGGGCGAGCTGCTGGCGAGGGTGGAAAAGGCCGACATCATTCATATTTGCGACGAAACCTCTTCGCGCGGCAGCAAGAGCCATATCGGCTATGCCGCGACCAAGGCCGCGTTGCAGAACATGGTGCTGTCGTTCGCCGAAAAATATGCGCCCAAGGTGCATGTGAACGGTATCCTGCCCGGGCTGCTGATCCTCAAGGAAGGCGGTGACGAAGCCTATCGCCAGCAAACCTTGAAGAAAGCCTTGCTGGAGTTCGAACCCGGCGCCGGCCCGTTGATCGAGACGGTCAAGTACCTGCTCGCCAGCCAGTACAGCACCGGCAGCCAAGTGGTCATCAACGGTGGCCGCCACCTGAAGAATCGCATGACCTGAGAGAAGCCCATGACCCCACAGCAACAGCTCGAACTGGAGGCCGCCGCGTTCCGGCGCCTGGTCGAACACCTGCAAAAGCGCAGCGACGTGCAGAACATCGACCTGATGAACCTGTCCGGTTTCTGCCGCAACTGCCTGTCCAAGTGGTACAAGGCGGCGGCTGACGAGCGCCAGCTCGACGTAAGCCTGGACGATGCCCGCGAAGCGGTGTACGGCATGCCCTACGCCGAATGGAAGGCCCAATACCAGAAAGAAGCCAGCGCCGAGCAACAAGCGGCGTTCGAAAAAGGAAAACCTCGTGACTGACCTCGACACCCTGCGCACCAGCCTCGCCAGCGGCAAGCACGTCTTTGCCGATACCCTGGCGTTCGTTGCCGACCACTACAACTACCAGCCACAGGCCTTCGACAACGGCGGCGTGGCGAATGCGGCCGGGCAGAACGAAGGCTCGTGCAAGACCCTGGGCCTGGCGCTGCTGGAAGGGCTGAGCGACCAGGAAGCGCTGCTGGCCTTTGGCGAGCACTACCGGGATGTGCTGGCCACGCCGGACGGCAGCGACCATGGCAACATCCGCGCGCTGATCAGGCATGGCCTGGCTGGCGTGAAGTTTGCCGGGCAGCCACTTTCGCGCAAGGCGTGAGATTGCCGGGGCTGCTTTGCAGCCCATCGCGACACCAGGCCGCTGCTTCAGCCGGAGCGGGCTTGTGTCGCGATGGGCCGCAAGGCGGCCGCCGAAGTTTGTATTACCTCAACTGATGATTGTTCCCGGCACGCCAGCTGCCAGCCTGCCCCGCTGCAACCACTGCACCGCCACCGGCCACAAGTTCTCGCGGAATCGATCATGGAAGAACGCGAAATGGCCGATTTCCCCGACCGAGATATCCCCAGGCGCGATGCGCAAATGGCAGCGCTCAGCCTGCTGCAGGTAGCCCAGCAGGCGCTCTGTCGCCGCCACGGTACCAAAGGGGTCATCGGTCAGGCTGATCGCCAGCGTCGCCGCCTGTACCTGGGCGAACGGTAGCATCGCCAGTGCCCGCCCGCTGGGGCGCTGCTCATAACGCGGGGTACAGGTGGCCCAGTCATGCACCACGCCGGCAGGCGTGTCCTCCAGCCAGCCCAGGCGCTTGCCGGGGAAATAACCGAACGCCCGGGTGAGCAATGGCATCACCACGTGCCACTTGCCGAACAGTTGCCAGCGCTGGTCGGCCGCGTAGTCGCGCCAGTAGGCAAATTGCGCCCCCACCATCACCAGCCGGCGTACCTGGCCCGCGGACGGCGCCAAGCCCACCGCACAGCCGCCGAAGCTGTGCCCCACCACATCCACCGGCTGGCCCGGGAAGTGCTCTGCGGCATAGGCAAGCATGGCTTCGAAATCCAGCCGGCCCCAGTCGCTCCAGGAGGCCTGGAAGCCGCGCAACGATGGCGGGCGGGACTCGCCGATACCGCGGTAATCGTAGGTCAGCACATCACAGCCCTGGGCAAACAGGTAGTCGGCGAACCGCGAGTAGTAGCGACAGCGTACCGACGTGGCAGCACTGATGATCACCAGCGGGCGCTGGCTGTCAGCTTGGGCGTGGCGCCAGCGAAAGCCGCCGAGGCTGTAGCCGTCGGCTGCGGTGTGGCGAAAGGCGGTGGCAGGTTGGTTAAGGCTGCTCATGGCACATTCCCTGGGGTCGTGCGCCAAAGCTAGCAAAGATTCGTAGCCTGTACCGGCCTCGTCGCGGGTAAACCCATTCCTGCAGGCGGAGAACACCCGCAGGAGCGGGCCGGTACAAGTCAGCCGCGATTACAGCTCGATGCAGTCGAACTTCACATCGGTCGCCACGTCTTCGTCGTAATTGACGTCAGCGCGCTCGAAGCCGAACAGGTTGAGGAACTGCTTCTTGTAACCGGCATAGTCGGTCAGCTCGAACAGGTTCTCGGTGGTTACCTGTGGCCACATGGCCTTGCAGGCGTCCTGCACGTCGTCACGCAGCTCCCAGTCGTCCAGGCGCAGACGGCCCTTCTCGTCGACTTCGGCCGGCGCGCCGTCGGCGCGGTACATGCGCTCGCGGAACATGCGGTCCAGCTGGTCCTGGGTACCTTCGTGAACACCCTTCTCCTGCATGATCTTGAACACCATCGACAGGTACAGCGGCATCACCGGAATGGCCGAACTGGCCTGGGTAACCACCGACTTGAGTACCGCCACGTTGGCGCCGCCCTTGATTTCACCGGCCAGTTTCTTGTCCAGGCGCAGGGCGGTTTCGTCGAGGTCCTGCTTGGCCTGGCCCAGCGCACCGTGCCAGTAGATCGGCCAGGTGATTTCGGTGCCGATGTAGCTGAAGGCCACGGTACGGGCGCCTTCGGCCAGCACGTTGGCGCCGGCCAGGGCGTCGATCCACAGCTGCCAGTCCTGGCCACCCATGACGGTGACGGTGTCCTTGATTTCCTGTTCGGTGGCCGGCTCGATGCTGGCCTCGATGATGGTGTCCTTGTTGGTGTCGATGGCGGTCGACTTGTAGGGCTGGCCGATCGGTTTCAGCGCCGAACGCACCAGTTCACCGGTCTGCGGCAGCTTGCGCACAGGCGAGGCCAGCGAGTAGATGACCAGGTCGACCTTGCCACCCATTTCGTTCTTGATCAGCTCGATGACCTTGGCGCGGGCTTCGTCGGAGAAGGCATCGCCGTTGATCGACTTGCTGTACAGGCCCTCGGCCTTGGCAAACTTGTCGAAGGCGGCAGCGTTGTACCAGCCAGCAGTACCGGCCTTGGTCTCGGTGCCAGGCTTTTCGAAGAACACGCCCAGGGTATCGGCCTTGAAGCCGAACGCCGCGGTGATACGGGCCGCCAGGCCGTAGCCGCTGGAAGCGCCGATGACCAGGACCTTCTTCGGGCCATCCTCGCGCACGCCCAGCTTGCGGGTGGCTTCGATCTGGTCACGGACGTTGAGCTCGCAGCCCTTCGGATGAGTCGTGGTGCAGATGAAACCGCGAACCTTAGGATGAATGATGGCCAATGTCTGTACCTCGTCAGGTTTATGCCGGAGGAAGCGCCGCCATGGGCGATTCCGATTGATCAGAGGGTGAGACTACCCTCGCAGGTTATCCGACACATATTACGGGGTGAACATAGGGATGCAAAACGGTGGTTGGCCTGTTCCGGCCCCCTTCGTGGGTGAACCCGTCCCACCGGGACGGCGCGAATCCTGAAGGCTGCGCAATACCTGTGGGAGCGGGCACGCCCGCGAATGGGCCGGCGCAGTCAATCGCGGCGCCGACGGCGACCGGTGATCATCGACCACGGCAGGTTTTCGCGCAGGCGCACGCTCTCGTAGATGGCGCCCAGCACATGCACGCAAACCAGCACCAGCACCGCGTTGGCCAGCCAGCTGTGCAGGTCCATCGGCCAGTCGACACCAAACAGCGCATCCACTTCCTGCGACGCCCACCCGGTCAGGCCCAGGCCGACGATGCCGGCCAGCATCAGCACCATCACCAGGGCGCCTATCGGCGAATGCCCCATGTGATGGTCAAGCTCCCCATGCAGCAGTGCCCGGGCATGCCCGACCAGGCTTGCCGGGGTTGGCCAGAAGTCGGCCCAGCGCGCACTGCGAGGCCCGACAAAGCCCCAGACCACCCGCACCAACACAACGACCAGGGCGTAGTAGCCCAGCCACTGATGCCAGTCTTCCCCCTCCTCGTTGAAGAAGTAGTTGGCGAAGAACACCACGGCGATCGACAGGTGGCACAGGCGCAGCAGGGGGTCCCACAGCTGTATCGTGCCGTCGCTGTCCATTAGTGGTACTCGGTCTTGACTGCCTTGCCCGTCACGGGGTCATGGTAGATCTCGACCTTCTTGCCATCCTTGTCGAAACCGTAGATTTCGTAGCAGTTGCCCTTGGTGACCTTGAACTTGTTGATCTTGTAGCCCTGCTCCTTGAGCTGGGCCTGGAACTTTTCCGGGTCTTGCCAGGTGCTCTTGTCGGCGGTGGTGCATTCGGTGGCAGCGAAAACAGTGCTGCTGCCGAGCAGCAGGGACAGGGCTATCAGTACGCGCGTGCGCATGAGCATGACCTCCATCGAAATTGAAGTACAACCTGCCAAGTTTAGATGTACAGGGTGTCTTCCGCACATTCATTGGCTTTCCAGATCAATCGCAAAGAAAAACAAACTTAACAAATGAGCCAAAGCCACCGATGCTTGCGCCATTACGCCCATCGCACGGAGAACAACAACATGAACGACGTGGTCATCGTCGCCGCAACCCGCACCGCCATCGGCAGCTTCCAGGGCGCCCTCGCCACGGTACCTGCGGTAGACCTCGGTGCCGCCGTGATCAAGCGCCTGCTGGAGCAGACCGGGCTGGAGCCGGCGCAGGTCGATGAGGTCATCCTCGGCCAGGTGCTGACCGCAGGCGCCGGGCAGAATCCGGCACGCCAGGCGGCGATCAAGGCCGGCCTGCCCTACAGCGTACCGGCACTGACCCTGAACAAGGTCTGCGGTTCGGGCCTCAAGGCCCTGCACCTGGCGACCCAGGCGATCCGTTGTGGTGACGCCGAGGTGGTCATCGCCGGCGGCCAGGAAAACATGAGCCTCGCCCCCTACGTGATGCCTTCGGCCCGCACCGGCCAGCGCATGGGCCACGGCCAACTGATCGACAGCATGATCAGCGATGGCCTGTGGGATGCGTTCAACGACTATCACATGGGCATCACCGCAGAAAACCTGGTGGACAAATACGGCCTCAGCCGTGAACAGCAGGACGCCTTTGCCGCCGAGTCGCAGCGCAAGGCCGTGGCGGCCATCGAGGCCGGGCGCTTCGCTGACGAGATCACGCCGATCGTGCTGCCACAGAAAAAGGGTGAGCCCAAGGTGTTCGCGCGGGACGAACAACCACGCCAGGACACCACCGTCGAGTCCCTGGGCAAACTGCGCCCGGCGTTCAAGAAGGACGGCAGCGTCACTGCCGGCAATGCCTCCAGCCTGAACGATGGCGCCGCCGCCGTGATGTTGATGAGTGCCGCCAAGGCCAAGGCCCTGGGCTTGCCGGTACTGGCCCGGATCGCAGCCTATGCCAGTGCCGGTGTCGACCCGGCGATCATGGGTATCGGCCCGGTTTCGGCGACCCAGCGCTGCCTGGCCAAAGCCGGTTGGCAACTGGCCGAACTGGACCTGATCGAAGCCAACGAAGCCTTCGCCGCGCAGGCGCTGGCGGTGGGCAAGGCGCTGGAGTGGGATGCAGCGCGGGTCAACGTGAATGGTGGGGCAATTGCCCTCGGCCACCCGATCGGGGCATCCGGGTGCCGGGTGCTGGTGACCCTGCTGCACGAAATGATCAAGCGCGATGCCAGGAAAGGCCTGGCCACCTTGTGCATCGGTGGCGGCCAAGGCGTGGCCCTGGCGATCGAGCGCTGATCACGGATTGATCTGGGCCGGCCTGGCCTCATCGCGGGTTTACCCGCGAAGAGGCTGGCCCCGGCTAGCACAGATCAGGCGCTGGTACGCAGTTCACGGGCAGCAGCCACCATATTGATCAACGCCGCCTCGGTCTCCGGCCAGCCACGGGTCTTCAGCCCGCAATCCGGGTTGACCCACAGGCGCTCGGCGGGAATGCGCCGGGCAGCCTTGCGCAACAGCTTGACCATTTCCTCGCGGCTCGGCACCCGTGGCGAGTGAATGTCATACACCCCCGGGCCGATCTCGTTGGGGTAGGCAAACCGCTCGAACGCCACCAGCAATTCCATGTCCGAACGCGAAGTCTCGATGGTGATCACGTCGGCATCCATCGCTGCAATCGACTCGATCACGTCATTGAACTCGCTGTAGCACATGTGGGTATGGATCTGGGTGTCGTCGCGCACGCCGGAAGCACACAGGCGGAAGGCCTCGGTGGCCCACTCCAGGTAGTGAGCCCAGGCAGCGTGGCGCAGCGGCAGGCCTTCGCGGAAGGCCGCTTCGTCGATCTGTACGATCCGGATCCCCGCCGCTTCCAGGTCGAGCACTTCGTCGCGGATCGCCAGTGCCAGCTGCCGCGCCTGTGCTTCACGGCTCACGTCCTCGCGCGGAAACGACCACATCAGCATGGTCACCGGGCCGGTCAGCATGCCCTTCATCACCTTGTCGGTCAGGCTCTGGGCATACCTGATCCATTCCACGGTCATGGCCTTCGGCCGGCTCAGGTCGCCGACGATCACCGCCGGCTTCACGCAGCGCGAGCCATAGCTCTGCACCCAGCCGAAACGGGTGAATGCATAGCCGTCGAGCTGCTCGGCAAAGTACTCGACCATGTCGTTGCGCTCGGCCTCGCCGTGTACCAGCACATCCAGGCCCAGGTCCTCCTGGATTTTCACCGCATGGCGGATCTCGCTGTGCATGGCCTCGACATAATCGGCCTCGGTCAGTTTGCCCTGCTTGTAGGCCTGGCGCGCCAGGCGAATGGCCGGGGTCTGCGGGAACGAGCCAATGGTGGTGGTCGGGAACGCTGGCAGGCCGAGCTTTGCACGCTGCCTGACGATACGCTGGGCAAATGCCGACTGGCGCTGGCTGTCGGCGGGCTTGATGGCGGCCAGGCGGGCTTGCACGGCGGGCTTGTGGATGCGCGGCGAGGCAGCGCGGCTGGCCTGCACGGCCCGGCTCTGCGCCAGGGCAGCGGCGACGTCAGCGGCCTGCGGGTCGTCGATGGCCTTGGCCAGCAGCGCCACTTCCTGGCATTTCTGCACGGCAAAGGCCAGCCAGCTTTGCAGCTCGGCATCCAGCTGGTCTTCACGGGCCAGATCCACCGGGCTGTGCAGCAGCGAGCAGGACGGTGCCACCCACAGCCGCTCACCCAGGCGTTCATGGGCATGGCGCAATATCTCCAGCGCCTTCTCCAGGTCGCAGCGCCAGACATTGCGGCCATTGACCAGGCCCAGCGACAGCACCTTGTAGGCCGGCAGACGGTCAAGGATGGTCGGGTACTGCTCGGGGGCCCGCACCAGGTCGATGTGCAGGCCATCGACCGGCAGGTTGGCGGCCAAACCAAGGTTGTCCTCCAGGCCGCCGAAGTAGGTGGCGATCAGTTTCTTCAGCGGCGCGCGCTGAATGATGTTGTAGACGCGCTCGTAGGCGTTCTTCCAGTCCTGGGGCAGGTCCAGGGCCAGGATCGGCTCGTCCAGCTGCACCCATTCCACGCCTTGGGCAGCCAGGCGGTTGAGGATCTGGTCATACAGCGGCAACAGGCGGTCGAGCAGCTCCAGCTTGTCGAAATCGCCGCCCTTGGCCTTGCCCAGCCACAAATAGGTCAGCGGGCCGATCACCACTGGCTTGACCGCATGGCCCAGGGCCTGGGCTTCTTGCACTTCTTCGAACAACTGCTCCCAGCTGAGGACGAACTGCTGGTCGGCGGTGAACTCGGGGACCAGATAGTGGTAGTTGGTGTCGAACCACTTGGTCATTTCCTGGGCGTGGGCGCCGCCACAGCAGCTGTCCCCGACGGCACCACGGGCCATGGCGAACAGGGTATGCAGGGTGGGCCTGGCAGCGTCGTTGCTGGCAAAGCGTTGGGGGATGACGCCAAAGGTCAGCGAGTGGGTCAGCACCTGGTCGTACCAGGCGAAGTCGCCGACCGGCAGCAATTCAATGCCGGCGTCTTTCTGTACCTGCCAGTGCCGGGCACGCAGCTCCCGCCCCACGGCGCGCAGGCCGGCTTCGTCGAGTTCGCCCTTCCAGAAGGCTTCCTGGGCCTTTTTCAGCTCGCGATCGTGGCCGATCCGCGGAAAGCCCAGGTTGTGTGCCAGTGCCATGTCTTGTCCCTCAGCATGCAAAATGAATGAGGGGATTGTCCGGGCGACGACATCTTGAGACAAACTCATTAAATTTGAGATTAACTCAAGATTTTCTCATGATCGTGAATTTGTGCTGTCTGTACTGGCCCCATCGCGGGCACGCCCGCTCCCACAGGGACCCCACATGCGTCCAGGTTCATGCAACACCTGTGGGAGCGGGCGCGCCCGCGAAGAGGCCAGCACAGGCACACACATGTCTCATTCAGAGCATGACCCCACCCGCCTTCTGCCGCACAATGCCACCCTGACCACACCAGGTGCCCGGCCCCATGAGCCTGCTGAAAACCGCGCTGCGTGAAAACACCTTTGTCTGCGTCATGGAATTCGTCCCCAAACCGTCCGCAGAACGTTTCGCTGCCATGGAGGCAATCCTGGCGCGCGCGCACCTGTGCGGCTGGCCAATGACCGTGGCCATCGGCGACCGCGTCGGCAGCCCGTTGGACATGTCACCGCTGGACGCCCTCGCTTCCTTCAGCAATCCGGTACCTGCCCTGCCGCACTTCTCCGGCAAGGACCGCGAACGCCATCACCTGCTTGCCCAGCTACAACGCATGGATGCCGCCGGCCTCGACCAGTTGCTGCTACTGACCGGCGACCGCCTGCCCGGTCATCAGCCTGGCCAGCGCCCGGTGCGCTACCTGGAGTCGGTGGCTGCCCTGCAGATCGCCCGGCAGGCCTGCCCGCACTGGCTGCTCGGCGCGGCCCTCAACCCGTTCAAGTACTGTGAGGAAGAAGGCGGCGCCCAGTACTTCAAGGCTGAGAAAAAGCTGGCGGCCGGTGCCGACTTCTTCACCCTGCAACTGGGCTTCGATGCCAGCAAACATCAGGAAGCCATGCGCTGGATGAGCCGCCAGGCCGCACCCAGGCCAATGCTGGCCTGCCTCATGAGCCTTACCCATGGGCGGGCGGCGATGCTCGACCATGTCGCCGGGGTGACCGTCACGCCGTCCATGCGCGACCTGCTCGAAGCTGAAGCGGCCCAGTCCAAGGCCTTTGCCCAGGCCCGTAGCGTCGACCGCCTGGCGTTGCAGATCATCGGCGTCAAGCTGATGGGCTACGCCGGTGTGCACCTGTCAGGGATTCACGATCTCCAGCAGCTGCTGGCGCTGGAAGCACGCATCGAGCACTGGCAAGCACAAATCGAAACGCTGGAACACTGGGCACCGGCCTGGCACGCCAGTTGGCAGATGCCTGGCCTGCCGGCGGTCAGTTTCCACCCACCACAGGCAGCCTGGCGCCAGGGCGAGACACGTGTCGCGGCCTCGTTTACGGAGAAAGCGCGCTATCAGCTGATGCACGGCATGCACACGCTGCTGTTCAGCCGCCGCAACGGCCTGAGCAAGGCATTCGGCTGGGCCGTGCGTCAGCCGTTATGGACCACACGCCTTGGTGCGCAGGTGCTGCACACGGTGGAACGCGCGGTGAAGCGGCCGCTGCTAGGCTGTGACACCTGCGGCCGTTGCCGCCTGGAAGACACCTTGTACATCTGCCCGGAAACCTGCCCCAAGGGCCTGGCCAACGGCCCTTGCGGCGGTACCGCGCTGAACCGCTGCGAATTCGGCGATCGCGAGTGCATCCACAGCGTCAAGTACCGCACGGCCAAGGCGGCCCGGCAGACGGCGCTGCTGAGCGAGCGCCTGATCCCGTGCATCGAGGTCGAGACACGCCACCGCAGCTCCTGGCCGCAATGGTTTCAGGCGCAGACGCCGCGCCAGCTCAGCCCGCAGCCAGCGCCTCGAACCCAGCCCGAATCGTAGCTTCCGGCAATTCGTCGGCGATGAATACCATCACGCTTTCGCGGGTTTCGCCTTCGGCCCATTCGGCATCCCAGTCGAAGCCGTAGAGCTTGAGCACGCCCTGGAACACCAGCTTGCGCGCCTCACCGGCAATGTTCAGCACCCCCTTGTAGCGCAACAGCTGCTTGCCGTGCGTTTCCAGCAGCGCGTTCATGAAGCCGCTGAGGCGGTCGATGTCCAAAGCGGTGTGCGTGCGCAGTACCAAGGTGGAGATGCGGTCCGGGGTAGCGGGCTTGAGCAGCGGGCGCAGCGCTGGCTTCAGGTTCGCGCCCAGATCGGGGTTGAGATTGAACCCACGCACATCCAGCAGCTCCGCCAGGTCGATGCGGCCATGCTCGACCACGCGGATCTCGGCCCGGCCATTGATGCGTGCCAGGCGCTCGCCCAGCGCCTCGACCACAGCCGGCTCGACCAGGTCGGTCTTGCTCAGCAGCAGACGGTCGGCAAAGCCGACCTGGGCCTGGGCGATGGCCTGGGTCAGGTGCAACTCGGCATGGGCCGCATCGACCAGGGTGATGATGCCGTCGAGGATGTAGCGCTCACGCAGCTCTTCGTCGATGAAGAAGGTTTGCGCCACCGGCGCCGGGTCGGCCAGGCCGGTGCATTCGATCACCAGGCGGTCGAAGGTGATCTCGCCTGTATCCAGGCGTTCGAGCAGCAGGTACAGGGCGCGGGTCAGGTCGCCATGGATGCTGCAGCACACGCAGCCATTGGCCAAGGTCATCACCTGCACCGGCTCGTCGCCGAGCAGTTGGCTGTCGATGCCGGCCTCGCTGAATTCGTTCTCGATCACGGCGATCTTCAGGCCATGCTCGGCCTTGAGCATGTACTTGAGCAGGGTGGTCTTGCCGGCACCGAGGAAGCCGGTGAGTACGGTTACGGGAATAGGCGTCTGCACGCAGAACATCTCCTGTGCAGTGGAATGGACGGGGAGCGCACCCCCTGCAGGAGCGGCCTTGTATCGCGATCGGGCCGCCACGCGGCCCCGGATTTTCAGCTTCGCAGCCAAAATTGCCGGGGCCACGTGGCGGCCCGATCGCGACACAAGGCCGCCCCTGCACAGAGTACTGCGCTAGCCTGGACCTAGCAGCACTTGGGCCCGGACTTGCCACCGTAACGCGCTTCCTGGCGTTCACGGAAGAACGCCTCGTAGCTCATCACCGGCTGGTCCGGGTGCGTCTTCTGCATGTGCTCGACATAGTTGTCGTAGTCAGGCATGCCGACCATCAGGCGGGCGGCCTGCCCCAGGTACTTACCCAGTCGACCCAGGTCGTTGAACATCGCAGCAGTCCTCTCAAGCGTCAGGCAGGGCCTGGAACGGGGTTTCCTTGTCGCTGCGCTCCTTGCGGCCGAGGGCGGCGAAACCGACCTTGACGGCAAAGAACAGCACGCTGAACACCACCACCAGGAACAGCACGGTCAGGCCGGCGTTGGTGTAGGCGTTGAAGATCACGTGCTGCATCTGCCCGATGTCCTTGGCCGGGGCCAGGACCTGGCCGGCGTCCAGCGCAGTGCTGTACTTCTTGGCCAGGGCCAGGAAGCCGACTGCCGGGTTCGGGTCGAAGAGCTTGATCAGGCCTGCGGTGGTGGTGCAGATCAGCAGCCACACGGCTGGCAGCAAGGTGACCCAGACATAGCGCTGGCGCTTCATCTTGATCAGCACCACGGTGCCGAGCATCAGGGCAATACCGGCCAGCATCTGGTTGGAGATACCGAACAGCGGCCACAGCGTGTTGATGCCACCCAGCGGGTCGACCACGCCCTGGTACAGCAGGTAGCCCCACAGTGCCACGCAGCCGGCGGTGCCGATCAGGTTGGCACTCCACGACTCGGTGCGCTTGAGCGCCGGCACGAAGCTGCCCAGCAGGTCCTGCAGCATGAAGCGCCCGGCACGGGTACCGGCGTCTACCGCGGTAAGGATGAATAGCGCCTCGAACAGGATCGCGAAGTGGTACCAGAAGGCCATGGTGTTCTCACCCGGCAGCACCTGGTGCAGGATCTGCGCGATACCCACCGCCAGCGTCGGTGCACCACCGGCACGCGCCAGGATGGTGTGCTCGCCGATGTCGCGGGCGGTGGCCTCAAGCTGTTCCGGGGTGATCAGGAAGCCCCAGCTGCTGACCGTTTGCGCCACCGAAGCCACGTCGGCACCGACCACGGCGGCCGGGCTGTTCATGGCGAAATACACGCCTGGCTCGATCACCGAGGCAGCGACCATGGCCATGATGGCGACGAACGATTCCATCAGCATGCCGCCGTAGCCGATGTAGCGGGCGTTGGTTTCGTTGTCCAGCAGCTTGGGCGTGGTCCCCGAGGAGATCAGCGCGTGGAAGCCGGACACCGCACCACAGGCGATGGTGATGAACAGGAACGGGAACAGGGTGCCCTTCCACACCGGGCCGGTGCCGTCGGTGAACTGGGTCAGCGCCGGCATTTTCAGCTCGGGCGCGATGATCAGGATACCGATGGCCAGGCCAACGATGGTGCCAATCTTGAGGAAGGTCGACAGGTAGTCACGCGGCGCCAGTACCAGCCACACCGGCAGCACGGCGGCGACAAAGCCGTAGCCCACCAGCATCCAGGTAATCTGCACGCCAGTGAAGGTGAACGCCGGGCCCCACACCGGATCCGCGGCAATCTGGCCCCCCAGCCAGATCGAGGCCAGCAGCAGGACCACGCCCACGACCGAGATCTCGCCGATACGGCCCGGGCGGATGTAGCGCATGTAGACGCCCATGAACATCGCAATCGGGATGGTCGCCATCACCGTGAACATGCCCCACGGGCTCTCGGCCAGGGCCTTGACCACGATCAGCGCCAACACCGCAAGGATGATGATCATGATCAGGAAGCAACCGAACAGGGCGATGGTCCCCGGGATGCGGCCCATCTCCTCGCGCACCATGTCGCCCAGCGAGCGGCCGTTGCGACGGGTGGACAGGAACAGGACCATGAAGTCCTGCACCGCACCGGCCAGCACCACGCCGGCGATCAGCCACAGGGTACCGGGCAGGTAGCCCATTTGCGCAGCCAGTACCGGGCCAACCAGCGGACCAGCGCCGGCGATGGCGGCAAAGTGGTGACCGAAGAGGATGTGTTTGTTGGTCGGGACGTAGTCCAGGCCGTCGTTGTTGAGCACCGCCGGGGTGGCGCGGCGCGGGTCGAGTTGCATCACCTTGGTGGCGATGAACAGGCTGTAGTAGCGATAGGCGACCAGGTAGATGGCCACCGCCGCGACCACGATCCACAAGGCATTGATCGCCTCGCCGCGACGCAGGGCAACCACACCCAGCGCGCAGGCTCCTATGACTGCCAGCGCCAGCCACGGAATGTGGCGTAGCAGGCTATTATTGTTGTTCATGGTTTGCTTCCAGCTGGTGGATTGGAAAAGACCGCCCATCGAGTCTAGGGCGTGTCATCGCGCATTGCCACACTTGCTTTGGTCTAGAGCCTCTGCGGCCAGATTGCGGAACCTGATGCACAGATAAGCTAACTATAGTCAGGATGTCACCCGAGGGCTTTCTCATGACCGACCACGACGAGCGCCGCCGCTTCCAGCGCATCGATTTCGACGCCCCCACCGAACTGCGCCAGGGCAACCGCCGCTGGCCGGTAAAACTGCTGGACGTGTCGCTGAAAGGCCTTCTGGTCAAGCGCCCCGAGCCGTGGGACGCCGACCTGACCCAGGACTTCGATGCGATCATCCACCTCGACCGCGATGTGCGCGTGCAGATGCAAGTGGAATTGCGCCACGAAGAAGCCACCCGCCTGGGCTTCATCTGCCTGTACATCGACGTCGAGTCGATGAGCCATTTGCACCGTCTTGTGGAACTGAACCTGGCCGACAGCACCGAAATGATGCGCGAGCTGCGGGAATTGATCGAATAATGAAATCTCTTAGCTAGCTAAGAATTTCCTCACCGCGTGTTTCCTGTCTACCCAGACAGCTTTCAGCCTGGGTCGCGGCACTTTGTACACACCCCTCTAATCCAGTCTTTTCCAACATGGTACGCCTCCTGCATTGGGTTCTGGTGCCTTGCGCCAGTGCCCGTGTGCGCGCTCGGATCAAAAAATTGTATACAATTCTTGTGGCATTCATTTGTCAGAAATGTCTACAGTAGCGACACAACAATAAACAGAGAGCCTGCTCCATGACTACGTCCCCTAGCACGTCTCCCGCCAAGCGCCCCGAGGACGAGAACCTCGGCCTTGGGGCCAACCTGGCCTATGGTCTGCAGCATGTGCTGACCATGTATGGGGGGATCGTCGCGGTACCCCTGATCCTGGGGCAAGCCGCGGGCCTGAACGGTGCCGAAATCGGCATGCTGATCGCCGCTTCGCTGTTTGCCGGTGGCCTGGCCACCCTGCTGCAGACACTGGGCCTGCCATTCTTCGGCTGCCAGCTGCCGCTGGTGCAGGGCGTGTCGTTCGCTGGCGTGGCGACCATGGGGGCCATTCTCAGCAGCGAGGGTGGCGGTGGCCTGCCGGGCGTGCTGGGTGCAGTCATGGCTGCGTCGTTGATCGGCTTTCTCATCACCCCGGTGTTCTCGCGCATTACCAAGTTCTTCCCGCCGCTGGTGACCGGTATTGTCATCACCACCATCGGCCTGACCCTGATGCCCGTCGCAGCCCGCTGGGTGATGGGTGGCAACAGTGCCTCGCCGGAGTTCGGCAGCATGGCCAACATCGGCCTGGCAGGCCTGACCTTCGCCATCGTGCTGCTGTTGAGCAAGCTGGGCAGCGCGACCATCTCGCGCCTGTCGATCCTGCTGGCGATGGTGGTCGGCACCCTGATCGCCTGGGCGCTGGGCATGACCGACTTCAGCAAGGTCACCGAAGGCCCGGTGTTCGCCTTCCCCACGCCATTCCACTTCGGCATGCCGGAATTCCACATCGCCGCGATCCTGTCGATGTGCATCGTGATCATGGTAACCCTGGTGGAAACCTCGGCCGATATCCTCGCGGTGGGTGAGATCATCGACACCAAGGTCGACTCCAAGCGCCTCGGCAACGGCCTGCGCGCCGACATGGCGTCGAGCATCCTGGCGCCGATCTTCGGTTCGTTCACCCAGAGCGCGTTCGCCCAGAACGTAGGCCTGGTGGCGGTGACCGGGGTCAAGAGCCGCTACGTGGTGGCCACCGGCGGGGTGATTCTGGTGGTGCTCGGCCTGCTGCCGATCATGGGCAGGGTGATTGCTGCCGTGCCGACGCCAGTACTGGGTGGCGCGGGCATCGTGCTGTTCGGCACCGTGGCAGCCAGCGGTATCCGCACTCTGTCCAAGGTCAACTACAAGAACAACGTCAACCTGATCATCGTCGCCGCGTCGCTGGGCTTCGGCATGATCCCGATTGCCGCCCCGACCTTCTACCATCACTTCCCGAACTGGTTCGAGACCATTTTCCACTCGGGCATCAGCTCGGCGGCAATCATGGCCATCCTGCTGAACCTGATCTTCAACCACTTCACCGCCGGCAACTCGGAAAACCAGTCGGTGTTCGCTGCCGCCTACGAGCGCACCATCCAGTACTCGGACATTTCAGCGCTGCGTGATGGCGACTACTTCAAGGATGGCAAGCTGTTCGATGCCGAGGGTAATGAAGTGCCGCTGCTGGAACTGGACGAGCATGGCAATGAGACGGTCAGGCGCACGGCGGTCGCCGAACATTGACCGCTGACTGAGCGGTGAGGTGGGGGCCGATGCGCATCGTCGGCCCTTTTTATTTGCCGGTACAGGCTACGAATTACTCGAATAGTGCGTCCAGCGCCTGCTCCAGACGGGTAACGGCGATCACCTGAAGGCCCGCCGGGGCCTCTTTCGGCGCATTGCCCTTGGGCACGATGGCCCGCTTGAAACCATGCTTGGCCGCTTCCTTCAAGCGTTCCTGACCGCTGGGCACCGGCCGTACCTCGCCGGACAGGCCGATTTCGCCAAACACCAGCAAGCCATGGGCCAGTGGCCGGTTGCGCAGGCTCGACATCACCGCCGCCAGCAGCGCCAGGTCCGAGGCGGTTTCCAGTACCTTCACCCCGCCCACCACGTTGAGGAATACGTCCTGGTCGTGGGTTGGAATGCCACCATGCCGGTGCAGAACCGCCAGCAACATGGCCAGGCGGTTCTGGTCCAGGCCCAGGGTCACCCGGCGCGGGTTGGCCAGGTGGCTGTCGTCGACCAGCGCCTGCACTTCCACCAGCATCGGCCGGGTGCCCTCCCAGGTCGCCATCACCACGCTACCCGGCACTTCTTCCTGGGCGCGGTTGAGAAAGATCGCCGACGGGTTGGACACTTCCTTCAAGCCGCGGTCGGTCATGCCGAACACGCCCAGTTCGTTGACAGCACCGAAGCGGTTCTTCACCGCCCGCAACAGGCGCAGGCGGCCATCGGACTCGCCTTCGAAATACAGCACGGTGTCGACCATGTGCTCGAGAACCCGTGGGCCAGCCAGCGAGCCTTCCTTGGTCACGTGGCCCACCAGGAAGATTGCCGTACCACTCTGTTTGGCGTAGCGCACCAGCAACGCCGTGCTCTCGCGCACCTGGGCCACCCCGCCCGGTGCCGATTGCAGCTGCTCGGTGAAAATGGTCTGGATCGAGTCGATCACCATCACCCGCGGCTTTTCCTGGCGCGCCGTGGCGATGATGGTTTCGATGCAGGTTTCGGTCATCACCTTGAGCTGGTCCTGCGGCAGGCCCAGGCGCCGCGAACGCATCGCCACCTGCTGCTGCGATTCCTCGCCAGTCACGTACAGTGCCGGCATGCCGACGGCGATGTTGCACAGGGTCTGCAGCAGGATGGTCGACTTGCCGATACCGGGGTCGCCACCGATCAGCACCACCGAGCCATCCACCAGGCCGCCGCCCAGCACGCGGTCCAGTTCGGTGCTGCTGGTGGTGAAGCGCGGGATTTCCTCGACACTGACTTCGGCCAGGGTCTTGATCTGCGCCTGCTGCCCGGCCCAGCCGGTGCGGCCGCTGCCGGGCGCGGCACCCGCGCTTTCGATCATGGTTTCGACCAAGGTGTTCCAGGCCCCGCATTCGCCACACTGGCCGGCCCATTTGGGGAAGGTCGCACCGCACTCGGTGCAGCCATACAAGCGCTTGGCCTTGGCCATGGCTGGGGTCTCCTGGAAAAAACCGCCATGATAGCCGAGCTGGACGTGTCCCGAACGCCTCGAGGTGCGACAAAACTATTCGTTCTAACCGCAGTCGGAAGCGCTGGATATAACGCATGAAGCGTTTAAGTGGCTTACACTGCGTAAACCTTACCTTTTGTTACAAGGAACCAAACATGGGCATGATCAGTGAGTTCAAGGCCTTCGCGGTCAAAGGCAATGTCGTCGACATGGCGGTCGGTATCATCATCGGCGCAGCCTTCGGCAAGATCGTCTCGTCCTTCGTTGGTGACGTGGTCATGCCACCGCTGGGCCTGTTGATCGGCGGTGTCGACTTCAGCGATCTGGCCATCACCCTGAAAGCTGCCGAAGGTGATGCACCGGCTGTGGTACTGGCCTATGGCAAGTTCATCCAGACCGTGATCGATTTCCTTATCGTGGCGTTTGCCATCTTCATGGGGGTAAAAGCCATCAACCGGCTCAAGCGTGAGGAGGCCGTGGCACCGACTGCACCACCCGTGCCGAGCGCCGAAGAAACCTTGCTGACCGAGATTCGCGACCTGCTCAAGGCGCAGAACCAGAACCGCCTGCCTTGATATCGCCGGGGCTGCCTTGCAGCCCCAATCACCCTTACCAGTAGGCTTCCACCGCCACCTGTCCCGGCCGCTTGCTAAGGCTCAGTTGCAAGTCCCGCGCCTTCAGCACCTTGCGCGTCTCGTCGACCATCTCCGGGTTACCGCACAGCATCACCCGCGAATGTTCCGCTGACAGCTCCAGCCCCGCCGCCTTTTCCAACTCGCCATTCTCGATCAGCGTGGTAATGCGCGCATTCAAGGCACCCGGGTGCTGCTCGCGGGTCACTACCGGAATGAACTGCAACTTGCCAGCAAACTCGGCCAGGTAATCGCGCTGCTCCAGCCCGGCGATTTCTTCCACATAGGCCAGCTCTTTCGCTTCGCGCACCGAGTACACCAGCTTGATGTTGTCGAAACGCTCCCAGGCCTCGAAGTCCTGCAGAATCGACATGAACGGCGCAATACCGGTACCGGTTGCCAGCAGCCACAAGTCGCGGCCACCGACGAAGCGGTCGAGGGTGAGGAAGCCAAAGGCCTGGCGGTCGATCAGCAAGGTATCGCCCGCCGCCAGCCGGCTCAGCTCGCTGGTGAATTCGCCACCTGGCACCACGATGGAGAAAAAATCGAGGTGCTCGTCATGCGGCGCGCTGACCATCGAATAGGCGCGCCAGACCACGCTGCCATCAGCCTTGGTCACGCCCAGGCGGGCGAACTGCCCGGAACGGAAGCGAAACCCCGCGTCGCGCGTAACCCGCAGGCTGAAGAGGTTCGCCGTCAGCGGCTGAACATCGAGCAGGGTCTGGCGGGTGAACTTTTCGGCGCTAGCGGTCATGTCGGGCTCCAGGTTTGGCGTGCGCACAGTGTCGCGCAAAGTGGCGCGGATAAAAACCACTGCTTTGTAGGGCCTCACCGAAGCTGAAGGTGCCGGCGTTACAGAAAACCGTCCCGCTATAACAAAAAAATCCCAACGCTCCGGTAGGTTTTTTCTACAATCTTTCGGGTGCCCAAACGGATTGGAAACAGCATCAACAGGGAGTAGTTCCGATGTCCCAATGGAAACCCGAACATCTTCAAGCGTTTGTCTCTGAGCGCAACCCCAGAAAGCTATTCGATATCGCAGTGCATCTGGCTCAGAATCTGGGCATGGAATACCTTGGGTTGAACATTCGCATCCAGGTCGCTACACAAACGCCGCGGCTGTACCTTTACAGTAACTATCCAAACAGGTGGATCGAGTGGTACCAGCGCGACGAGCTCTACATGCAGGACCCGGCTGCCAACGCATGCCACAACTCGACCATGCCCGTGCTCTGGACCGACGACCTTTACCGCGAGGTTCCGAATTTTCGTGAAATGGCCTGCCAGTGCGGCCTGCGCCATGGCTGGACCCAGTCACTGCACGACTTGCAGCACAACGAAAGCCAGATCAGCGTGGCCAGGCCCGCTGGCCGCATCGACGAAGACGAATTTTATCGCAAGGCCGGCAGTGTCCAGTGGCTGTGCCACATCCTGCATGCGGTGCTTGGCGAACACCACCTCAATGCACTGTGCCTGCACCAGCCGAGGATGAGCGAGCGGGAACTGGAAGTACTGAAATGGTCAGCCGCCGGCAAGACCGCTGCCGACGTGGCCTGCATCCTGTCACTGTCGCAAAGCACGGTGAATTTCCATATCCGCAGCGTGATCACCAAGACCAACGCCGCCAACAAGGCCGGCGCCATTGCCATTGCCGCCATGCGCGGCTGGATCTGACCGGCAAACCTGCGACCTTGGGCAAAGCCCTGTAGAATCGCCCGGCAAAGCCCGGGGCGAACCGCAACGGGCAGATTCGCTGCCGAGCCAGACGCCATGCCCCTGTTGACCACCCCCTACGCCGAACTCGACCTGATCCGCCAGCCGGAACAGGCCAACGACCCCTTGCAGGCTTTCGATGCCGCCGACGAGTACCTGCTTGCGCACTTGCATGAACAGGCCCCGGCGACCGATTGCCGGGTACTGGTGCTCAATGACAGCTTCGGCGCCCTGGCTGCCAGCCTGGCGGGCAAGCTGCACGTGATCAGCAGTGGCGATTCGCACCTGGCGCACCTGGCCCTGGAAAAAAACCTGGCGCGCAATGGCCTGGCGTTCGACAGTGTGCCCTTCGTCCCGGCCAGCGAAACCTGGCAAGGCTCGCTCGACCGCGTGCTGGTTCGCGTACCCAAGACCCTGGCCCTGCTCGAAGAGCAACTGATCCGCCTGCAAGGCCACCTGGCGCCCGGTGCCCAGGTGATTGCCGGGGCGATGATCAAGCACCTGCCACGGGCTGCCGGTGACCTGCTGGAGCAATACATCGGCCCGGTGCAGGCCTCGCTGGCGCAGAAAAAAGCCCGCTTGCTGACCGCTACAGTGGCCACACGGCCAGCCGCGCGTTCGCCCTACCCCAGCCGCTACCGCCTCGACACACCGGCCCTGGAGCTGGTCAACCACGCCAACGTGTTCTGCCGTGAAGGCCTGGACATCGGCACCCGCGCCTTCCTGCCGCACCTGCCACGCGACCTCGGCGGTGCGCGGGTGGCGGACCTGGGCTGCGGCAACGGTGTACTGGCGATTGCCAGCGCCATGGCCAATCCGGATGCGCAATACACCTTGGTTGATGAGTCGTACATGGCCGTGCAATCGGCACGGGAAAACTGGCAGGCCGCACTGGGCGAGCGCCCGGCTCGGTTCGAAGCAGCCGACGGGTTGGCCGGGGTAGAAAGGCAGTCGCTGGAGGTGGTGCTGTGCAACCCGCCGTTCCACCAGCAGCAGGTGGTGGGCGATTTCCTTGCCTGGCGCATGTTCCAGCAGGCGCGTGAGGCGTTGGTGGTGGGCGGGGCGCTGTATATCGTGGGCAACCGGCACCTGGGTTATCACAGCAAGCTGGCGCGGTTGTTCCGTGGCGTGGAGCAGGTGGCGGCTACGCCCAAGTTCGTCATCCTGAAAGCCCGCAAGTAGGCCTTTGGGGCAGCTTTGCGCGCCTTTCGCGGCACAAGGCCGCTCCCACAGGGATCGCGATCATTCAGTCGCGTCTCGCTGTAGAAGCGGCCTTGTGTCGCGAAAGGGGCACAAAGCGCCCCCAGCGGTTCAATGGGTGGTCAACCCCGCTGCCCCCATGAACAGGCGCATCACCCAGGCCGCCACGCCCAGCGCTGCCACGCTCATGGCCCAGATCAGCAGCAGCCAGCCCAGCCGCTGCCACAGGGGCTTCTTATCTTCCAAGCCATGCTTGCCGGTCATCATGCGGCCCTCCTAGTGATAGCCGTCTTCGTGGGTAACCTTGCCGCGGAACACGTAATAGCTCCAGAAGGTGTACATGAGAATGAACGGCAGGATGAACAGCGTGCCGACCAGCATGAAGCCCTGGCTCTGCGGTGGCGCCGCGGCATCCCAGATCGAGATCGACGGTGGGATGATGTTCGGCCACAGGCTGATGCCCAGGCCGCTGTAGCCGAGGAAGATCAGCACCAGGGTGAGCAGGAACGGCGTGTAGTGGGCATTGCGCGCCACCGCCTTGAGCAAGCCATAGAAGGTCACCAGCACCAGGATCGGCACCGGCATGAACCAGACCAGGTTAGGCATGCTGAACCAGCGGTCGGCGATCTGCGGGTAGGCGATCGGCGTCCACAGGCTGACAATGCCGATCACCACCAGCAACACCAGCGCCAGCGGGCGGGCAATGTCGTGCATCTTCTGCTGCAGCGCCCCTTCGGTCTTCATGATCAGCCAGGTGCAGCCCAACAAGGTGTAGGCAACGATCAGCCCCAGGCCGCAGAACAGGCTGAACGGGGTGAGCCAGTCGAGCGTACCTCCGGCGAAATGCCGGTCGACCACCTTGAAGCCCTCGAGGAACGCGCCCAAGGCCACGCCCTGGAAGAAAGTGGCCACCAGTGAGCCCCCGATGAACGCCTTGTCCCAGATATGGCGCTTGTCGTCCTTGGCCTTGAAACGGAACTCGAAGGCCACGCCGCGGAAGATCAGGCCAATCAGCATCAGGATCAACGGCAGGTACAGCGCCTCCAGCACCACCGAGTAGGCCATCGGAAACGCGCCGAACAGCCCCGCACCACCCAGTACCAGCCAGGTTTCGTTACCGTCCCACACGGGGGCGACGGTATTCATCATCACATCGCGGTCACGCTCGCCCTTGACGAACGGGAAGAGCATGCCGATTCCCAGGTCGAAACCATCCATCACCACGTACATCATCACGCCGAAGATGATGATCACGGCCCAGATCAGCGAAAGGTCGATACCCATGGCTCAGTTTTCCTTGCTCAGGCTGACGGAGTTGGCCTCACGGCCATCATCGGCGGCGGACAGCGGCCGCGCCGGGGTGCGTTTGGTGCCTGGGCCACCACTGCTGTGCTGGTCACCTTCGCCGGTCTGCGGGCCTTTGCGCACCAGGCGCATCATGTAGCCAAGGCCGGTACCGAACAGGGCGAAATACACCACCACGAAGGCCACCAGGGTGAAGCCGAGCTGGGCGTAGCTGTGGTTGGACACCCCGTCCGCCGTCCGCATCAGGCCGTATACCACCCACGGCTGGCGGCCGATTTCGGTGGTGAACCAGCCGGCCAGCAAGGCGATCAGCCCGGACGGGCCCATCCACAAGGCCAGGTGCAGGAACGGGCGCGAGGTATAAAGCGTACCGCGCTTGCGCAGCCAGAGGCTCCACAGGCCAACGAAGATCATCAACAGGCCCAGCCCGACCATGATCCGGAATGACCAGAAGACGATGGTCGAGTTGGGCCGGTCTTCCGGCGGGAATTCCTTCATCGCCGGCACCTGCTTGTCCAGGCTGTGGGTCAGGATCAGGCTGCCGAGCGCCGGGATTTCGAGCTTGAAGCGGGTGGTCTCGGCCTGCATGTCAGGAATGCCGAACAGGATCAGCGGGGTCGGCTCGCCGGGCACGTTCTCCCAGTGGCCTTCGATCGCGGCGATCTTCACCGGCTGGTGCTTGAGCGTATTGAGGCCGTGGAAATCACCGATTACCGCCTGGATCGGCGCCACGATCAGGGCCATCCACATGGCCATCGACAGCATCTTGCGCACCGCCGGGTTGTCACGCCCGCGCAGCAGGTGCCAGGCCGCCGAGGCACCGACGAAGAACGCCGTGGCAACGAACGCGGCGGTGGCCATATGCATCAGGCGGTAGGGGAACGAAGGGTTGAACACCACCGCCAGCCAGTCCACCGGCACCACCCGGCCATCGATGATCTCGTGGCCTTGCGGGGTTTGCATCCAGCTGTTGGACGCGAGGATCCAGAACGTCGAGACCAGCGTGCCGAGCGCGACCATCACCGTGGAGAAGAAATGCAGGCCGCGGCCGACACGGTTCCAGCCGAACAGCATGACGCCGAGGAAGCCGGCCTCGAGGAAGAACGCGGTCAGCACCTCGTAGGTGAGCAGGGGGCCGGTGATGGCACCGGCAAAGTCGGAGAAGCGGCTCCAGTTGGTGCCGAACTGGTAGGCCATGACCAGCCCGGAAACCACGCCCATGCCGAAGTTGACGGCAAAGATCTTCGACCAGAAATGATAAAGGTCACGGTAGACCTGCTTGTCGGTCCGCAACCAGAGGCCTTCAAGGACTGCCAGGTAGCTGGCCAGGCCGATTGTGATGGCCGGGAACAGGATGTGGAACGAAACGGTAAAGGCAAACTGCATTCGGGCGAGCTCTAGGGCCTCTATTCCGAACATGGTGCTTCCTCTTCAGATAATCCGGCGTCCGGGCCGCTGGCCCCGTCGCCCACTGCCCCCACGGTTATCGAGTGCGGCGTGTTGGAATTGTTCTGTTCGATCGCAGGGATTCCGGCCCGGAGGGCCACGTCGTCGGCCAACCGTTGCAAAGGCAACGATTGATCCAGATCAACGAATGCTAGAAAGCATAGTCCTGAATGGCACGCCGGGCCGTGCGGTTGATTGCCGCGTGACCGGTTGCCCCACCCTCTTCAAAAAGGCCTGGAAAAGTGCCGACCCGGGCAAACAGCAACCATTTGTTACAAACAGATGATACGCTGCGAGCCCCTCTACCGCGCCGAGGCCCCAGGTTTCCGATGTCCGATTCCGCTCCCCAGTTGCTACGTCACCACCGACCTTTCCTGGCCTTCTGGCTGGCCCGCGTGTTCACTGCCAGCGGCTTCCAGATGCTCACCGTGGCCATTGGCTGGCACCTCTACCAGTTGACCGGCAATGTGCTCGACCTGGGCCTGGTCGGCCTGGTCGAGTTCGCCCCGCGTGTGCTGTTCATGCTGCACACCGGGCATGTCGCCGACCGCTATGACCGGCGCAAGGTCGCCGCCTTGTGCCAGAGCCTGCAGGGCCTGATCGCCCTGGCACTGGCAGTGGGCAGCGCCACCGACAACGTCACCCGCGAACTGATCTTCGCCCTGGCCTTCCTGCTCGGCGCCACGCGTTCCTTCGAGATGCCGGCGACCCAGGCGTTGCTGCCCAACGTGGTGCCAGCCGGGCTGTTCCCACGCGCGGTGGCGGCATCAGCATCGGCTACCCAGTCGGCCACCATCGTGGCGCCCGCCGTGGGCGGCTTCCTGTATGCCTTCGGCAGCATCTGGGTGTACGGCCCGACCGTGGCCCTGTACGCCATCGCCTGCCTATTGACCCTGAGCCTGGAGGCACGCGGCCAGGTAGCCCAGCGAGGGCGTGCCAGCATCGAATCGCTGCTGGCCGGCATCCGCTTCATCCGCAGCCGGCCGGATATCCTCGGCGCCATCTCGCTCGACCTGTTTGCCGTATTGCTCGGTGGGGCCACCGCGCTGCTGCCGGTGTTCGCCAAGGACATCCTGCTGACCGGGCCGCTGGGCCTGGGCCTGCTGCGCTCGGCGCCGGCGGTGGGGGCGTTGCTGATGTCGCTGTGGCTGGCGCGTTTCCCGTTCGAGCGCAACGTGGGGCGAACGATGTTCACGGCAGTGGGTGTATTCGGCGTGGCGACCATTGCCTTCGGCCTGTCGACCTCGTTCTGGTTCTCGCTCGCGGTGCTGGTGGTACTGGGCGCAGCAGACATGATCAGCATGGTCATCCGCGGCGCCTTCGTGCAGCTGGAAACGCCGGATGAGATGCGCGGGCGGGTGAGTGCGGTGAACGGCCTGTTCATTGGTGCCTCGAATCAGCTCGGCGAGTTCGAATCGGGGGTGACGGCGCACTGGTTTGGCACAGTGCCAGCGGTAGTGATGGGCGGCGTCGGCACCCTGCTGGTAACCGGGGTGTGGATAAAACTGTTCCCGACCCTGGCCAGGCGGGATCGGTTGCATAACGGCTGAGATACAGCTCGTGCCGGCGCAGGGGTCGGTACCGGCTATACAGAACCCATTGCCCAATGGCCATAGGCCCGTGCCGAGCATGCTGGTATGATGCGCGGCTTTTTTCCGCCCCACACAAAACCACGGCAACCGGTACGGTCTGTGCTTTGCTGTTGGGGTCGATAGATTGATGGCGCCTGGGGCGCCTCGGGGAGCGGGCATGCTGGAAAGGCTGTTTCAACTGAGAGCACACAACACCAATGTGCGCACCGAGATTCTGGCGGGCGTCACGACCTTCCTGGCCATGGCCTACATCCTCTTCGTCAACCCGAGCATCCTCGGCGAGACCGGCATGGACAAGGGCGCGATCTTCGTCGCCACCTGCCTGGCCGCGGCCATCGGTTCGGTGACCATGGGCCTGATCGCCAACTACCCGATCGCCCTGGCACCGGGCATGGGCCTGAACGCATTCTTCACCTACACCGTGGTGCTGCACATGGGCCACACCTGGCAGGTGGCACTGGGTGCAGTGTTCCTGTCGGCGGTGATGTTCTTCCTGTTGTCGATCTTCCGCATCCGCGAGTGGATCGTGAACAGCATCCCGCTACCGCTGCGTTCGGCCATCGCCGCCGGCATCGGCTTGTTCCTGGCATTGATCGCCCTGCATAACGCCGGCATCGTCGTCGATAACCCGGCTACCCTGGTGGGCCTGGGCGATCTCAAGCAACCCGCACCGATCCTCGCTACCCTGGGCTTCTTCCTGATTGTCGGCCTGGAGTCGCTGAAAGTGCGCGGCGCGGTGCTGATCGGCATTCTTGCCGTCACCATCGCCTCGATCGTGATGGGCGTGACGCCGTTCGGCGGCATCGTCTCCATGCCACCATCGCTGGCCCCGACTTTCCTGCAGCTGGACATCGCCGGCGCGCTGGACGTGGGCCTGGTCAGCGTCATCTTCGCCTTCCTGTTCGTCGACCTGTTCGACAACTCCGGCACCCTGATCGGCGTGGCCAAGCGCGCCGGGCTGATGGGCAAGGACGGGCACATGCCGAAGATGGGCCGTGCGCTGATTGCCGACAGTACCGCGGCCATGGCCGGTTCGTTGCTGGGTACCTCGACCACCACCAGCTACATCGAATCCGCCGCCGGCGTGAGCGCCGGTGGCCGCACCGGCCTGACTGCCATCGTGGTCGCCGTGCTGTTCCTGCTGGCGCTGTTCTTCGCTCCGCTGGCCGGTAGCGTGCCAGCCTTCGCCACCGCCCCGGCGCTGCTGTTCGTCGCGGTGCTGATGGCCTCGGGCCTGGCGGAAATAAACTGGGACGACGTCACCGAAGCCGCACCGGTGGTGGTGACCGCCCTGGCCATGCCGCTGACCTACTCGATCGCCAACGGCATCGCCTTCGGCTTCATCTCCTGGACTGCCGTCAAGCTGATCTCCGGTCGCCACCGCGACCTGAACCCGGCGCTGGTGATCCTTTCCATCCTGTTCGTCATCAAGCTGGGCTGGTTCAACGCATGAGTGCTGCTTTCGACCCCTCTTCCTACGCCACCCAGCTGGACGCCAAGGTGGCCCGGCTGCGCGAGCTGCTGGCGCCGTTCGCTGCGCCGGAGCCGGCTGTCTTCGACTCGCCGCGCGAGCACTATCGCCTGCGCGCCGAATTCCGCCTGTGGCGTGAAGACGGCCAGCGTCACTACGCCATGTTCGCCCCGGGCGAGAAGCACAAGGCGATCCTGATCGACGACTTCCCCATCGCCAGCCAGCGCATCAACGCCCTGATGCCGCGCCTGAAGGCGGCCTGGCAGGCCAGCGAAGAACTCGGCAACCGGCTGTTCCAGGTAGAGTTCCTCACTACCTTGGCGGGCGATGCCATGGTTACGATGTGCTATCACCGCCCGCTGGACGGGGCCTGGGAGGTAGCTGCACAGCAGCTGGCGGGCGAATTGGGCGTCAGCGTGATCGGCCGTTCCAAGGGCAAACGCCTGGTGATCGGCCGCGATTACGCGGTGGAAAAACTCGACGTGGCTGGCCGCGTGTTCAGCTACCGTCAACCGGAAGGTGCGTTCACCCAACCGAACGGCGCGGTGAACCAGAAAATGCTGAGCTGGGCCTACGAGGCCATCGGCGCGCGCGAAGACGACCTGCTGGAGCTGTATTGCGGCAACGGCAATTTCACCTTGCCGCTGGCCACCCGCGTGCGCCAGGTGCTGGCCACCGAGATCAGCAAGACTTCGGTCAATGCCGCACTGAGCAACCTCGATGAGAACGCTGTGGACAACGTGCGGCTGGTGCGCCTGTCGGCGGAAGAACTGACCCAGGCACTGAATGAGGTGCGGCCGTTCCGTCGGCTGGAAGGCATCGACCTGAAGGGCTATGACTTCGGCACGGTATTCGTCGACCCGCCGCGCGCGGGGATGGACCCGGACACCTGTGAGCTGACCCGGCGTTTCGAACGGATCCTGTACATCTCCTGCAACCCGGAGACGCTGGCGGCAAATATTGCCCAGTTGCACGACACCCACCGCATCGAGCGTTGTGCGTTGTTTGATCAGTTCCCGTATACCCACCACATGGAAAGTGGGGTTTTGCTGGTTCGGCGCTGACCTGCAGATAGCCGGGGCTGCCTTGCAGCCCCGGGCTTCACTCAGAAGTCGAAGAACACCGTCTCCCCTTCCCCCTGAATGCGGATATCGAAGCGATACGCCGTCTTCCCGTCCACCTCGCAGCGCTTGGCCACCAAGGTCTCGCGTCGCTGCGGCTGCTCGATCAGGTTGAGCACCGGGCACTTGGCATTGGCCTCGGCCTCATCATCGAAATACAGGCGCGTATGCAGGTGGATGTTGATCCCCCGGGCAAACAGGCTGATGTTGATGTGCGGTGCCATTGGCACGCCGGCAGCGTTTTTCACCACGCCGGGCTTCACCGTATGTGCAGTCCACTCGCCCGCATCGAAGGTGGTAGCCGTGCGGCCAAAACTGTTGAAGGCGTTTTCCAGGTTGTAGGCATCCTGGTATTCACCCTTGGCATCGGCTTGCCAGAGCTCCAGGAACGAGTCGCGCACCAGGTGGCCATTGCCGTCATACACATGGCCGATCAGCAGGATATGCTCGCCGGGCGCATCAGGCTTGGCCAGGCGGTTCCAGATCTCCTGGTCGCGGGTCGGGTTGCCGGCCGCTTCCAGGGCCAGGCCGATGTGCACGTAGGGGCCGGCAGTCTGCGAAGGGGTTTCCGGCAGCAGTTCGATTGGCATGGCGGGGTCCTCAGCAGTTTTCGAAGTGGGTCTTGCGCTGCCCACGCAGCACGATGTCGAAGCGGTAGGCCAGGCAATCCATCGGGTTGGCGTTGCTCATGTCGAGCTTGGCGATCAGTTGCTGCACCGCTTGCGGGTTGGCGATCGACTTGACGATCGGGCACATCGGGATCAGCGGGTCACCCTCGAAATACAACTGGGTGATCAGTTTGGTGGCGATCGATGGGCCGCTGATGGCGAAGTGGATGTGCGCCGGACGCCAGTCGTTCGGCCCGTTGCGCCAGGGGTACGGGCCCGGCTTGATGGTGCGGAAGCTGTAATAGCCGTCGCGGTCGGTCAGGCAACGGCCGACACCACCGAAATTCGGGTCCAGCGGTGCCAGGTAGCGGTCATTCTTGTGCCGGTAGCGGCCACCGGCGTTGGCCTGCCACATTTCCACCAGGGTATTCGGTACAGGCTTGCCGTACTGGTCGACGACGCGCCCGGCGACGATGATGCGCTCACCGATCGGCAGGCCACCGTTGTTGAAGTTCAGTAGCAGGTCATGGTCGTGGGCACCGAAGCCCAAATGGGAAAAGTCCGGGCCGGTGGTTTCGCTGATCGACTGCGGAATGCTGACCAGCGCCTGGCGCGGCGAACGGGCAATGGAAGTCTTGTAGTCAGGCGTAAGGGCTTTCGGGTGCCAGTTGCGATCACGGATCACGAAGCGGCTGGTGTCCTGGGCGGGCATGCCGGTTTCCTCTCTTGGAATTGTGTGAACGCCTGGGCGTGGCAGGCGGACTTGCAGTTTCGGGCAAGCTGCGCGCGGTGGATATTGAAATCAGCCGCCTAAGACATAACCAGATGGTTATGAATGAACACGTTTGCCTGACGCCGGTCACAGTGGTGAACTAATCTTTGTCTTCTTGTTTCACGCTCCGGAGAGCATTTCATGGAATGGCGAAAAGGCCGACGCAGCGACAATGTGGTCGATGCCCGAGGCGAAGGTGGCGGTGGCGGCGGCATGCGTTTCGGCGGCGGCAAGGGGCTGGGGCTTGGCGCAGTACTGCTGATCGTCGGTATCGGCTGGCTCACCGGGCAGGACCCGCTGCAGATTCTTGGCCAGCTCACTGGCCAGATGGAGCAGCAGCAACGGCAGGCGCCCAGCAGCGTGGGCGGCAAGGCCCCGCCGGCCAACGACCAGCAGGCCGAGTTCGTCGCCTCGATCCTGGGCGACACCGAAGATACCTGGAAAGCCCTGTTTGCCGAAGCTGGCAAGCAATATCGCGATCCCAAGCTGGTGCTGTTCAGCGGCCAGGTCAATTCGGCCTGTGGCTTTGCTTCAGCGGCAGTGGGGCCGTTCTACTGCCCCGCCGACCAGCGGGTATACCTGGACATGTCGTTCTTCCGCGAGATGGAAACCCGTTTCGCGGCCGCCGGCGACTTTGCCCAGGCCTACGTGATCGCTCACGAAATCGGCCACCATGTGCAGACCCTGCTGGGCGTGTCGGCCAAGGTCGACGCCGCACGCCGCAGTGGCCAACGCCTGGAAGGTGACAACGGCTTGCTGGTGCGCCAGGAGCTGCAGGCCGACTGCCTGGCCGGGGTGTGGGCCTACCAGGCGCAAAAGCGCCTGAACTGGCTGGAGCCAGGTGACGTCGAGGAAGCCCTGAACGCCGCCAATGCCATTGGCGATGACCGCTTGCAGCAGCAGGGCCGCGGGCGTGTAGTGCCGGACTCGTTCACCCACGGTACTTCGGCGCAGCGGGTACGCTGGTTCAAGGCCGGGTTCGCCGAGGGTGAGGTGAACAGTTGCGATACCTTCAGCGCGCGTAATCTCTGACGCCCCCTACCAGGCTGGCGCGAACATTGTAGGAGCGGATTTATCCGCGATGCTGGCGACGCGGTGGCTGGCACCGGCGGTGCCGGTGATCGCGGCTGAAGCCGCTCCTACCCCAAAAGCGCTTGTACATCTTTTTGCTGAAAAAGCGTTTCAGCTTCCCTCATCACGGCCGATAACCCCTGCACGAATCAGCAGGCATCCAGAACAACAACGCCTGGCGATCGAAGACAAATCGAGCGAAAACAACTTCTGGAGAGCGTGCATGAACAGCTGGTTCGCCAACATCAGCGTCAACCTCAAACTGGGCCTGGGCTTCGGCCTGGTACTGATCCTCACCGGCCTGCTGGCCCTGACTGGCTGGACCAGCCTGGGCAGCCTGATCGACCGCAGCAACTGGATGGGTGATATCGGCCAGTTGAACAAGGACCTGACCGACCTGCGCATTGCCCGCCTGCAGTACATGATCGCCAACGGTGACGATGCGGCCGCCGCCAACACCCAGGCCAAGCTGGACGCCTTCAGCAAGCAGCAGGCGTATCTGGCCAACACGTTCAAGAGCCCCGATAACGTAAAACTGCTAGGTGAGCTGGGCGAGACCATCAGTGCCTACAAGGTATCGCTGAACAAGATGCGCCAAGGCTACGATGCCACCCGCACTGCGCGTGCGGCCATGGAAAGCTCGGCCAGCAAGGCCGACCAGGCGATGGACGCACTGAGCCAGGAAGTCACGGCACGCGCCGAAGCCGACAGCGTGCGCCTGGCCCAGTACCAATTGATCAGCAACGCCCGCCAGCAACTGCTGCAGGTGCGCGTCGACGTGCGCGGCTATATCGCCGACAACAGCGCCGCCAACGAACAGGCCGCCCTGCGCCAGCTGGATGCCGCCCTGGCCGGCATCGACAGCCTCAAGCGCCAGCTGCCCGGCGAAGACACGCGCCTGCAACAGTTCGAAGGCTCGGTGCTGGCCTACCGTGACGCCGTGCGCCAGTTCCGCGATGCGGTCGCCAATATCACCACCGCGCGCGCGGAAATGACCGTGCAGGGTGCCGACATCGTCAAGCGCAGCGACGCGCTGTACCAGATCCAGCTGGAACGCCGCGACATCGAGAGCGCCCAGGCCCGCACCCTGCAGGCTATCGCCACCTTGCTGGCGCTGCTGGTCGGCGTGCTGGCGGCCGTACTCATCACCCGGCAGATCACCCGCCCTCTGCGCGACACGCTGGTGGCGGTGGAAAAGATCGCCAGCGGCGACCTCACCCAGCAACTGCGGGTTACCCGCCGCGATGAACTGGGCGTGCTGCAGCAAGGCATCGCGCGCATGGGCACTACCCTGCGCGAGCTGATCAGCGGTATCCGCGACGGCGTTACCCAGATTGCCAGCGCCGCCGAGGAACTGTCAGCGGTGACCGAGCAGACCAGCGCCGGTGCCAACAGCCAGAAGGTCGAGACCGACCAGGTGGCCACTGCCATGCACGAAATGGCCGCTACCGTTCAGGAAGTGGCGCGCAACGCCGAACAGGCATCCCATGCGGCCACCGGTGCCGATGACGAAGCCCGCGCCGGTGACCGCGTAGTGGGCGAGGCAATTGGCCAGATCGAGCGCCTGGCCGAGGACATGCACCGCTCCACCGAGGCCATGAACCTGCTGCAGCAGGAAAGCCAGAAGATCGGCAGCGTGATGGACGTGATCAAGTCGGTGGCGGAACAGACCAACCTGCTGGCGCTGAACGCTGCGATCGAAGCAGCGCGTGCCGGCGAGGCCGGGCGTGGCTTTGCCGTGGTCGCCGATGAGGTGCGCGGGCTGGCCCAGCGCACGCAGAAATCCACCGAAGAAATCGAGGAACTGATCGCCAGCCTGCAGCACGGTACCCAGCAAGTGGCGGCGGCCATGCACGGTAGCCGTACCCTGACCGACAGCAGCGTCGAGCTGGCACGCAAGGCCGGGGCCTCGCTGGAGAGCATCACCAGCACGGTATCGAGCATCCAGTCGATGAACCAGCAGATTGCGGCGGCGGCGGAGCAACAGAGTGCGGTGGCGGAAGAGATCAGCCGCAGCATCCTCAATGTGCGCGACGTGTCGGAGCAGACGGCGGCGGCCAGTGACGAGACGGCCGCCTCCAGCGTGGAGCTGGCGCGGTTGGGCGGGCAATTGCAGACGTTGGTCAGCCAGTTCCGCGTCTGATCCTGCAGTTCGGGGCCGCTTTGCGGCCCGTCGCGGCACAAGGCCGCTCCTGCAGGGGACCGCGATCGCCTGTAGAAGGGGCCTTGTGTCGCGATGGAGGGCAAAGCCCTCCCGGCGTTGGAACAGCTATTACTTGACGATCATCCCGACCCCACGCCCACGTGGGTCCGAAGCAGTCTCCAGCTTCGCACCGTTCACCCGGATCGCCTGGATGTCGCCCATCTCCCAGCCCTGGTCCTCCAGTACATAGCCCATCTTCTTCAGCTCGTCAGCCACCGGCCCGGTCAACGGCGCGTAGCTGTCGAAGTAGAGGGTGTCCTTGGGCAGCAACTGATGGTGCACGCGCTGCGCCGCCACCGCCTTGTCCAGCGGCATGCCGTAGTCGTACAGGTTGTTCATGACCTGGAAGATCGAGGTGAAGATCCGCGAGCCGCCTGGCGTACCAATGACCAGCTCGACCTTGCCATCGCGGGTCATCAGGCTCGGGCTCATCGACGACAGCATGCGCTTGCCCGGTGCGATGGCATTGGCATCCCCGCCCACCACGCCGAACGCATTCGCCGCGCCCGGCTTGGCACTGAAGTCATCCATTTCGTCGTTCAACAGGAAGCCGGCACCTTTCACCACCACGCCACTGCCGTAATCAAGGTTCAGGGTGTAGGTATTGCTGACCGCGTTACCCTGCTTGTCGACGATCGAGAAGTGCGTGGTCTGGTGCGGCTCCAGGCCCGGCCTGACCTTGTCGGTCGCGGAAATGGCCTTCGGGTTGACCTGTGCGGCACGCTTGGCCAGGTAGTCCTTGGCCACCAGCTGCGTCACCGGCACCTGGGTGAAGGCTGGGTCGCCGAGGTAGTCGGCGCGGTCGGCGAACACCCGCTTTTCGATCTCGGCCAGCAGGTGGATGTACTGCGCCGAGTTGTGCGCCACACCCTTGAAGTCCGCCGCGCGGTTTTCCTTGATGCCCAGCAGCTGGGCCAGGGCGACGCCGCCGGAGCTTGGCGGAGGCGCGGTATAGACCACATTGCCACGCCAGCTCACAGCCATCGGCTCACGCCATACTGCCTTGTAGTCCTGCAGGTCCTGCTTGGTGATCAGGCCCTTGTCGGCCTGCATCTGCGCTACCAGCAGGTCGGCGGTCTTGCCCTGGTAGAACTCGCTCACGCCCTTGTCGGCGATGCGCTCCAGGGTCTGCGCCATCTCTGGCTGCTTGAACAGCTGGCCGACCTTCATGTTGCCGAAGTAGTCGTTGAAATTGGTCGCGGTCTTGAACATGCCCTGGGCATCGTTGCGGTACTGGTACTGCTTTTCCGCCACCTTGAAACCGTTTTTCGCATAGCCGATGGCCGGGGTCAGCAGCTCGCTCCAGGGCAGCTTGCCGAATTTCTGGTGCGCCTCCCACAAGCCCATTACCGTGCCGGGTACGCCAGCTGCGCGGGCCCCGACCAGGCTGAGGTTCTCGATGACCTCCCCCTTGTCGTCCAGGTACATGTTGCGCGTGGCGGCCTTGGGCGCCACTTCACGGTAGTCGAGGAAATAGGGTTTGCCGTCGACGAACAGGGTCATGAAACCGCCGCCGCCGATGTTGCCCGCCTCGGGGTAAGTCACCGCCAGGGTGAACGCCGTGGCCACTGCCGCATCCACCGCGTTGCCGCCCTTCTTGAGGATGTCGGCGGCCACCTGTGCACCATATTGATCGGGCGCGGCCACTGCACCGCCCTCCAGGGTGGCGGCATGAACCGAGGAACAGCTCAGGATCGCGGCTGCGAGAGCCAGGTACTGGAACGGAACCATACGCATGACACTTCCTTGGTGTTGTTTTTGTTGAGCAGTCAGTAAGGCCGAAGCGTGTCCGCTGCGCAATCAATAGCAGGAAGTTTCGCCGCCTGTGGGCAGGCTATGTCGCGTTCAGGCAACTCAGCAGGCGTACATCGCCAACTTGCGCTGGATGAAATCGAGGAAGCACTGGATACGCAGCGCCAGCTGGGTATTGCGGTAGTACACCGCATGGATGGGCTGGCGATAGCCGTTGTTGGCTTCGCTGAGCAACACGCGCAATCGCCCGCTGCGGATGTCTTCGTGGGTCATGAAGTGCGACAGGCTGACGATGCCCTCGCCCGCCAGGGCCAGCTGGCGCAAGGTCTCGCCGCTGGAAGCGATCAGCGCCGGGCGGATGCTCCAGCGGTCGCCCTGGGCATGGCGCAGTGGCCAGTGGTTGAGCGATTCGGGCTGGCTGAAGCCGAGCAGGCAATGGTTGGCCAGGTCCTCGACCCGCTGCGGCGTACCATGCTGTTCGAGGTACGCCGGGCTGGCCAGCACCTGCACCGGGCTGCACCCCAGGCTGCGCGCGTGCAGGCTGGAGTCGGCCAGTTCGCCGATACGAATGGCCACATCGGTGCTTTGCTCGAGCAGGTCGATGATCAGGTCGTCGGTGTTGAGCTCCAGTTCGATGCCGGGGTACTGGCGGCGGAACTCACCGATCCACGGCAGGATGGCGTGCAGCATGAACGGCGCAGCAGCGTTGATGCGCAGACGCCCGGTAGGGGTCTGGCGGTTCATCGACAGGCGCTCTTCCATCTCGTCCATCTGTTCCAGGATCAGGCGCGATCGCTCGAGGAAAAAGCGGCCCTCTTCGGTCAGGTCCATGCGCCGAGTGGTGCGGTTGACCAAGGTGGTGCCCAGCTTGCCTTCCAGGCGTGACAAGGTGCGGCTGACGGCGGACGGGGTCTGGCCCATCTGCTCGGCAGCAGCGGAAATCGAGCCGCAGTCGATGACGGTGACGAATACCTGGAGTTCTTCGGATCGGGTTTTCACATCGGCGCCTGTGGTTGCTCTCTGCAGGGACTAGATAGCCGCTTGTCGAGGCCAAGTCCAGCGCTGCCTGTACCGCCCCTTTCGCGGGCTCGCCCGCTCCCACAGGGATCAGACAGGCCTGAAGGCTTGTGGAGTACCTGTGGGAGCGGGCAAGCCCGCGAAGAGGCAGGCACAGTCGAACACTTATTGCGCCTTGCCGAATACCTTGTCCAGGTGCTGCGCATAGGCCGCCAGCGCCGCCGGCACATCCGGGCGCTTCATCACATCCACCGCCAGGAAGGTCGGCAAGCCAGTCATGCCAAGGAACTGGTTGGCCTTGTGGAAGGGGAAGTACACCGCATCCACACCCTTGCCCTCGAAGAAATCGCTGGGGTCGTCGAAGGCCTGCTGCGGCGCATTCCAGGTCAACGACAGCATGTACTGCTTGCCGTGTACCAGGCCACCGCTGCCGTACTTCTGCGAGTGGTCCGAACGGGTACGCCCATCGTTGGCATAGAGGCTGCCATGGCCTGCGGTGAACACCTCGTCGATGTATTTCTTCACGGTCCATGGCGCGCCCATCCACCAGCCTGGCATCTGGTAGATCACTACATCGGCCCAGAGGAATTTCTGTACTTCTTCCTGAATGTCATAGCCGCCATCGATGAAGGTCTGGCGCACATCGAAACCGGCGCGATCCAGGTGAGCCATGGCCGCTTCGTGCAGGGTGGTGTTGAGACGGCCATCGGAGTGAGCGAACTGTTTACCGCCGTTGAGCAGAAGGATCTTTTTCATGTGAGCCTCGCGAAAAATTCAGGTCGGCAGGTTAGGGGCTCGCGGACAGGGGATACAGTGGCGCGGGGGCAAAATACAATTGCTCACAAGTCACGAATGGCTGGCACATTATTGCCGTAGAATCGCCTTACCTTCCGTCAACGAGTAGCGACCCATGACTGAGCAGTACGCCTTCATCCTCAAAGCCAAGACCCGTCCGGAAATGGCCGAGGCATTCGAAACCCTGTTCCGCGCCTACGTCGAGCCAAGCCGCCAGGAACCGGGCTGCATCGAGTACCACATGCTGCGCGACAAGCAGGACCCGAGCCTGTTCGTGTTCTTCGAGGTCTGGGCCGACAAGGCCGCGCTGGATGTGCACTCGGCCCTGCCGCACATGACCGCGTTCTTCGAAAAGCGCATGGACTACCTGGAGCGCGATTTCGACATCCAGATGATCGACATGCTCAGCGCCTCGTCTGCTAGCCGCTGATCAGCAAATGGCCGCCAAGTGCGGCCAGGCCGATGAAGAAACAACGCTTGAACAACAGTGCGCTGATGCGCTGGCGCAGCCATTGCCCGGCCAGCATGCCGAGCAGGGCCGGCGCCAGCATCAGCAGCGAGGCCCCCAGGGCCTGGCCACCCAGGGCATCCTGCCCGGCCAGGCCAACGGCCAGGGCCAGCGTCGACACCGTGAACGACAGGCCCAGGGCCTGGACCATCTGCTCACGGTTCAGGGCCAGGCTCTGCAGGTAGGGTACCGCCGGTATCACGAATACCCCTGTCGCTGCGGTGACCACGCCGGTCACCAGGCCGCAGGCCGGCCCCAGCCAACGCTCGCGCCTCGGTGCCAGGCACAGGCCCGCCCCGACCAACCCGTACAGCGCATAGGCCAGCAGGGCCGCGCCCAGTGCCTGTTTGGCCCACGGGCCGCTGTTGATCCCCAACCAGGCGCTGCCCAGCAAGGTACCGATGAAGAGCATTGCCAGCATCGGCCCCAGACGTACCAGCAAGGCCCGCAGATGCCCGCCACTGGCCAGCTGCCAAAGGTTGGTGAAGGTCGAAGGCACGATCAGCAACGCAGCAGCCTGCGCCGGAGGCATAGCCAGGCCCAACAGGCCCATGGCGATGGTCGGCAGGCCGAGGCCAATCACCCCTTTCACCGTACCGGCCAGCAGAAAGGTCATCACCACCAGCGATGCGAGGGCTGGGCCAAGGTCCTGATAGAAAGCGAGCAAGGTATTCATCAGCCGATGATGGCGCGCGCCGGCCTGGCTGAAAATCTGTCATATACTCAGGCAGACTCTTGCCAGGACAGAGCCAGATGCATTTCGACCTGATCGACCTCAGGCTGTTCCAGCACACCCTGGAGTGCGGCAACATCACCGCCGGCGCCAGCCGCAGCCACCTGTCGCTGCCAGCAGCCAGTGCGCGCATTCGCGCCATGGAAGCTTCGTTGGGCATCCCCCTGCTGGAACGCAACCGCCGTGGCGTGCAGCCGACGCCGGCCGGCCAGGCCCTGCTGCAGCACGCCCGGCTGATAGCGCAGCAGGTCGAACGCCTGCAGTTCGACCTGGGCCAGTATGCGCAAGGGCAGCAAGGCCAGGTGCGCCTGCTGTGCAACACGGCGGCGCTCACCGAATACCTGCCGGAACTGCTGGCCAGCTACCTGGCTGACAATCTCGGAATCAGCGTGGACGTGCAGGAGCTGCCGAGCCTGCGCATCGTGCAAGCGATTACCCGGGGCATGGCCGACCTCGGCATCGTTTCCACCGCAGCGCCATGCGAGCACCTGCAGACCCGCCCTTTTCGCGACGATCCGCTGGTGCTGGTGACGCCGCCGGGCCATCCGTTGGCCAGTGCGCTCGCGCCCAGCTTCAGCGATAGCCTGGCGCACGGCTATGTCGGCCTCGGCGCCGGTAGTGCGCTGGCGCTGTACCTTGAAGAGCAAGCCCTGCGCGAGGGGCGACGGATGCAGGTACGCGTGCGGGCCGAAGGGTTTGATGGGGTGATTCGCATGGTCGCCGGCGGTGCCGGTGTGGGGGTGGTGCCGCTGGCAGCGGTGCGGCGCTGGCAGGGTATGTTGCCCTTGCACTGGGTGGCGCTGGCGGAGCCATGGGCCAACCGCCGGCTGCTGGTGTGCGCGCGGGATTTTGCGGCATTGCCGGGGTATGCGGCGGGTTTGGTTGCTGCCATTGCAGGGAAATAAGCCTCATACACAACCTTCCCGATGAATCAGCCAGGCATTTCATCTGATTAACCTCCTGCCAGCCCGCCGCTCAAGCGGCCAAAATCCCGCAGAGCGGCGCCACCAAGCCGGCAGCGCCTGGCCCGATGGCGAGGGCTGGAAACCTGCCACCCAGGGAAACGCCATAGTTGCCGAAAGCGCTAAATCAGTGGCTTTCCACATTTTCATCAAACCAATACCGGACTATCAGGCGTCCGGCTTTACCCGCAACGCAGACTCACCCAAAATAGCGCCCCAATGCCCAACGAAAAGGACTTCACGGTGGCCTCGATCTACCAGCTCAAACCGCGCTTCCAGGCCCTGCTGCGGCCGTCGGTGCGACGCCTTCACGAGCGCGGTGTCACCGCCAACCAGGTCACGCTCGCCGCTGCCCTGGTGTCAGTGCTGCTGGGCCTGCTGCTGGTCACCCTGGCGCATGTCGCCTGGCTGTTCATACTCCTGCCGCTATGGATGCTGCTGCGCATGGCCCTGAACGCCATCGACGGCATGCTCGCCCGGGAATTCGGCCAGCAATCCACCCTCGGCGCCTACCTCAACGAACTCTGCGACGTGATCGCCGACACCGCCCTGTACCTGCCCTTCGCCCTGCTGCCGGGGGTATCGCCAACCCTGGTCGTGCTCGTGGTGCTCAGTGCCACCTTCAGCGAGTACGCCGGGGTCATGGGCCCGCTGGCTGGTGCCTCGCGCCGCTACGACGGGCCCATGGGCAAGAGCGACCGGGCCTTTGCCTTCGGCGTACTGGGCACCGGTGTGGCCTTCGGCCTGTTGGCCGGGGCCTGGATCAACGGCTTGTTGCTGGTGATCCTCGCACTCTCGCTCTATACCCTCTACAACCGGGTTCGCCAGGGGCTGGCCGAAACCCGCTGAGCCTACTGCCGTCGTAAAAGGATGTTGACCATGCGCCAAGCGCAAGCACTGCATTTCACTACCCATGACGGCGTCGAGCTGCATTACCGTCACTGGCCCGCCACCCGCAACGAACACCAGCCGCGCCGGGCCGTGGTGATGTTCCACCGCGGCCACGAACATGGCGGGCGCATGGCCCACCTGGCCGATGAGCTGGACATGCCTGGCTATGACTTCTTTGCCTGGGACGCCCGTGGTCACGGCCAGTCGCCCGGTGCGCGCGGCGACAGCCCGGGGTTCGCCACCAGCGTGCGCGATGTGCAGACCTTCATCGAGCATATCCAGGCCCGTCACGGTATCGCCGAGCAGGACCTGGTAGTGCTGGCACAAAGTGTCGGTGCCGTGCTGATCGCCACCTGGGCCCACGACTATGCCCCCAAGGTGCGCTGCCTGGTGCTGGCTTCGCCAGCGTTCAAGGTCAAGCTGTATGTCCCGTTCGCCCGCCCCGGCCTGAAGCTGCTGAAGGCCTTGCGTGGCAACTTCTTCGTCAATAGCTACGTCAAGCCACGCCTGCTCACCCACGACCCCGAGCGGGTCATGTCGTACCTGGCCGACCCGCTGATCAGCCGGCCGATTTCGGTGACCATGCTGCTAGGCCTTTACGAAGCCGCCGACCGCGTGGTGGCGGACGCCCAGGCCATCCAGGTGCCGACCCAGCTGCTGGTGTCCGGTGCCGACTTCGTGGTCGAGCGCCAGCCGCAGCAACGCTTCTTCGAGCGCCTGGGCAGTGCGCGCAAGGAAATGCACATCCTCCCGGGGTTCTTCCACGACACCCTGGGCGAGCGGGACCGGGCCCATGCCCTGCGGCGCATCGAGCGGTTCGTCGAGCACTGCTTCGCCAGCCCTGCGGCGCTGCCGTCGCTGCTCGATGCCGACAAGGTCGGCGCCAGTTGCGCCGAGGCGGAAAGCCTGGCTGCGCCATTGCCGCACAACTCGCCCCGCGATCTCTACTGGCGCGCCACCCGCGCCGGGCTGCGCCTGGGCAAGGGGCTTTCGGCAGGCGTCAAGCTAGGCTTCGACACCGGTTTCGACTCGGGCAGCACCCTCGACTACGTGTACCGCAACCAGCCGACCGGCAAGGGCAAGCTGGGCCGCCTGGTCGATCGCAACTATCTCGATGCCATCGGCTGGCGGGGCATCCGCCAACGCAAGCTGCACGTCGAAGAGTTGCTGCGCCTGGCCATCGCCCGCCTGCGCGAACAGCAACGGCCAGTGCATATCGTCGATATCGCAGCCGGCCATGGCCGCTACATCCTCGAGGCCCTGCAGGAGCTGGAGCAACTGCCGGACTCGATCCTGCTGCGCGACTACAGCGAGCTGAACGTGCAGCAAGGCAGCGCGCTGATCGCGGAAAAAGGCCTGGCTGACATCGCCCGCTTCGTCCAGGGCGATGCCTTCGACCGCCAGAGCCTGGCGACGCTGGAACAACCGCCGACCTTGGCCGTGGTCTCCGGCCTGTACGAACTGTTCGCCAGCAACCAGCTGGTGGGCAACTCGCTGGCCGGCCTGGCCGACGCGGTAGAGGATGGCGGTTATCTGGTCTACACCGGCCAACCGTGGCACCCGCAACTGGAGATGATCGCCCGCGCCCTCACCAGCCACCGCGGCGGCGAGGCCTGGGTGATGCGCCGGCGCAGCCAGGCCGAGATGGACCAGTTGGTCGAAGCCGCGGGCTTCCGCAAGCTGGCCCAGCGCATCGATGAATGGGGCATTTTCAGTGTCAGCCTGGCCCAACGGGTGCGCTGAATGAACCCATCGCGCGAGCCCGGGCTGGTGCGCCGGGGCGTATGCTGGCTATTGCTGCTGGGGCCACTGTTTTTCCTCAGCTACGGGTTGGCCAACAGTCACACGATGGGGCGTAATGATGTCGGCAGCCTGGTGTTCGGCTGGGAAAGCCGCACGCCGTTGTGGCCGTGGACGATTATCCCGTACTGGTCGATCGACCTGCTCTACGGGCTGTCCTTCCTGCTGCCGCGCACGCGCCAGGAAATGGACCGGCATGCCCTGGCCCTGCTGACGGCACAGGTGATCAGCGTCAGCTGCTTCCTGCTCTGGCCGCTGCGCTTCACCTTCGAGCGGCCGGAACTGGGTGGCCTGTACGGCTGGATGTTCGATGTACTGATGGGGTTCGACAAGCCGTTCAACCAGGCACCGTCGCTGCATATCGCTTTGCTGGTCATCATCTGGACGATGTTCGCCCGGCATGTGCAGCGCCACCCCTGGCGCTGGCTGATGCATGGCTGGATGGCGCTGATCGGGGTGTCGGTGCTGACCACCTGGCAGCACCATTTCATCGACGTGCCGACGGGGGCGCTGGTGGGGTTCTTGTGTGTCTGGCTGTGGCCGCACCAGGGTCGGCTGCCCTGGCGCCAGGCGCGCCTTGCGCAGAGTGCCAAGCGTTGGCGAATGGCCTTGAGCTACGCCATGGGCGCGCTGGTGTGCGTTGTGCTTGCCATGGGGTTGGGTGGTGCCTGGCTGTGGCTGGCCTGGCCGGCCGTGTCGCTGGCATTGGTGGCGTTGAATTACGGCCTGTTCGGCGCTGGCGGGTTCCAGAAAGGTGCCGATGGGCGCTTGTCGAATGCCGCCCGCTGGCTGTTGGCACCTTATCTGCTGGGGGCATGGGCCAATTCACGGTTGTGGACCTGGCGGCACCCGCAGGCGGATGAAGTGTGTGATGGCGTCTATCTGGGGCGGATTCCCGGGCGTGGCGCACAGTTCGCTGCGGTGGTCGATTTGTGCGCGGAGCTACCGTGCCTGGTTCAGGACAGCGCGGCCGCTCCGGCAAAGGTCGCGTCCGCCGTTGACTACGTGTGTTTCCCTACCCTGGACCTGATCGCCCCGGAAAGCGCATTGCTGCACCAGGCCGCCGACGCCATCGAACACCTGCGCGCCCAAGGCCCGGTGCTGGTCTGCTGTGCCCTGGGTTACTCGCGCAGCGCCAGCGCCGTGGCCGCATGGCTGGTGCTCAGCGGCCGCTGCAGCGACGCCCGGCAGGCCGAGGTGCTGATCAGCAACGCTCGCCCAGGGGTGGTCTTGCGTCACGCACACCACCAAGCCCTGCAACAACTCGGAGCACAACCATGAACCTGCTGGTGGTGGCTTGCCTGCTGGGCCGTGGCAAACAGCTGGAGCGCCTGTCTGACGGCCTCACCTTGCTGGCACTCGCCTACGGCTTGGCGCCATTGCTGAATGCGCCGTTGCCAGCACTGGCCAGCCTGCTGTGCAGCGTGCTGTTGGTACTGGGCGTACTGCACAAGTACTGGGCCATCCGCGTGGCAACAGATGCCGACCTGTTTGCCCACCTGGTCAAAAGCTCCGACCTGCCGGCAGACACCCAGGCCCTGGACCGCGCCCTGTTCGAACTGAAACTCAAACCGCACGGCGCCGATTCGCGCGACTGGCCTGCCCGCAGCCAGGCCGCACTGGCCCTGCTGCGCCGCCAGGGCATATGCCTGGGCCTGCAGTTGGCGCTGGCCTTGGCTACCCTGCTGACACTGCCTTTGAAGGGATAACGACTGCCCCATGCTCGCCAGCCTGACTGCTTACCTCATCACTTCCGCTGCCCGTTTGATCACAGGCGCACGCGCCCTGTGGCTGGGCTGCACGCCGCTGCCGGTACAGCGCCTGTATTTTGCCAACCACAGCAGCCACGGCGATTTCGTGCTGCTGTGGGCCTCATTGCCAGCACCGCTACGCAAACGCACCCGGCCGGTGGCCGGCGCCGACTACTGGGCCAGGCCAGGTATCCGCGACTTCGTCATTCGCAAGGTGTTCAATGGCGTGTTGATCAACCGGCAACGCAGTGAAGGCCAGGGCAGCCCACTGCAGCCGATTCTCGAAGCCGTGGCCCAGGGCGACTCGCTGATCTTCTTCCCGGAGGGCACGCGCAACCTTGGCGATGAGCCGCTGATGCCGTTCAGGAGCGGGCTGTACCATCTGGCTGCGGCGAATCCCGAGGTCGAGCTGGTACCGGTATGGATCGCCAACCTCAACCGGGTGATGCCCAAGGGCCGCGCCTTGCCTCTGCCGTTGCTGTGCACGCTGAGCTTTGGCGAACCGCTGCACCTGGAGGCTGATGAAAGCAAACAGGCGTTCCTCGAACGGGCCAGCAAGGCCCTGCTGAACCTGGCCCCCAAGGATGCCTGACATGGACCACAACACCCTTTCGCTGTTCGCCGGCATCGGCGCCCTGCTGCTGCTCGCCAGTGTGATCGGCCGCCTGCTGAAATGGCGCGCCGGCCCGGCACCGCACGCCGTGATCGACAACCTCAACGCCCGCATCAATGCCTGGTGGGTCATGGTGCTGGTGATCGGCATCGCCTTCCTGTTCGGCAAGTACGGTGTGATCGTGCTGTTCTACGGCGTGTCGTTCTATGCCTTGCGTGAGTTCATGACCCTCACCCCGACCCGGCGCAGCGACTACCCGGCGCTGGTGGCGGCATTCTACGTGGCGCTGCCGGTACAGTACGTGCTGATCGCCATGGACTGGTACGGGCTGTTCAGTATCTTCATCCCGGTGTATCTGTTCCTGCTGTTGCCGATCCTGGCCAGCTTCGGTGGCGACACCACACGCTTTCTCGAACGTGCCTCGAAGGTGCAGTGGGGGCTGATGATCGCGGTCTACTGCGTGTCGTCGGTGCCGGCACTGATGACCCTGGACATCCCCGGCTACGAAGGCCGCAACCTGCTGCTGATCGCCTGGCTGATCCTGGTGGTGCAGATCAGCGACGTGCTGCAGTACGTGTGCGGCAAGCTGTTCGGCAAGCACAAGGTGGCACCCAACCTGTCCCCCTCCAAGACCGTCGAAGGCCTGGCCGGTGGCGTGGCGCTGGCCACCCTGACCGGTGCCCTGCTGTGCTGGATCACGCCGTTCACTTTCTGGCAGGCCGCGCTGATGGCGCTGGCGGTGAACGCCATGGGCTTCTTCGGCGGGCTGGTGATGTCGGCGATCAAGCGCGACCGCGGGGTGAAAGACTGGGGGCACATGATCGAAGGCCACGGTGGCATGCTCGACCGCATGGACTCGGTGTGCTTTGCCGCGCCAGTGTTCTTCCACTTTGTGCGCTATTGGTGGGCATAACCATACCCCCGAGGGGTATACGCAATCTTGTAGGAGCGGATTTATCCGCGATGCAGGCAACGCGGTGGATGGCACCGGCCTTGCCGGTGATCGCGGCTGCTGCCGCTCCTACTAGCACGGCGTCAACCCGGCTTGTTGAAAACCCTAGATCTCCTACAAAGGGTCGCGCCACGCCCGCGTAGTCACTTCAGGTACGAACGCAACAACGCCGCCACCTTGTCGGCCTCGTCCTGCCGCTCCTCGGTGCTCAGCCCGTCCGCCACCAGGTGTTCGCGGATATGCCCTTCCATCACTTCGGCCATCAGCCCGTTCACCGCGCCGCGCACGGCGGCGATCTGCTGCAGGATCGCCAGGCAGTCCTTGTCCTGCTCCAGCGCCGTCTCCAGGGCAGCGGCCTGGCCTTTGATCTTGCGCACCCGGGTCAGCAGTTGCTTCTTGCTCTTCAGGGTATGTGCCATTGGGTTTCGCACCATGCTAGGTATACTGGGGTATAGTATGTTTCTCGACATTCCGGAAGCATGATAAACCATGGCGACACAAACCTCAGACCGTTGGCAGCACAGCCACCAGTTCCATACCAGCAACCTGGGTGCCGAACGCAAGACCCGCCTGGCGGTGTGGCTGACTGCCGTGATGATGGTGGCGGAAATTGCCGGCGGCTGGTTCTTCAATTCCATGGCCTTGCTGGCCGACGGCTGGCACATGAGTTCCCATGCGCTGGCCCTGGGCCTGTCGTTGCTGGCCTACGCCGCTGCCCGGCGCTATGCCGGCGATCGGCGCTTCGCCTTCGGCACCTGGAAAATCGAGATTCTCGGCGGCTACTCCAGCGCCCTGCTGCTGCTCGGGGTCGCGGGGCTGATGGCCTTCCAGTCGGTAGAACGGCTGCTGGCACCGGGGCCGATCCATTATGACCAGGCGATCGTCATCGCCGCCGTGGGCCTGGCGGTCAACCTGATCTGCGCCTGGCTGCTGCGGGACGATCACCATCATCATCATGACCATCACCATGGCCACGATCATCAGCACGACCACGGCCATCATCACCACGACCTGAACCTGCGCTCGGCCTACCTGCACGTGGTCGCCGATGCCGCCACCTCGGTGCTGGCCATCGTCGCCCTGCTGGCTGGCAAGTTGTGGGGGGCCGGCTGGCTCGACCCGGTCATGGGCCTGCTGGGTGCGCTGCTGGTGGCGCTATGGGCCCGAGGGTTGCTGCGCAACACCAGCCGGGTACTGCTGGACGCGGAGATGGACGCACCGCTGGTGGCGGAAATACGCGAAGTGGTAGCCCAGTTGCCGGTACCGGCCAGCATTACCGACCTGCACGTGTGGCGGGTCGGCAAGGACCAGTACGCCTGCATCCTCGGCCTCGCCACGGCTTGCGAACTCAGCGCCGACAGCGTGCGCCAGGCCTTGGGCGTGCACGAGGAACTGGCGCATGTCACCGTCGAGGTCAACCGCCTGGCATAGCGCGACCAGACAGCTGGACGTCGAGCCCAGGCAACTGCGGCTCGGCCAATGGCCCTATGGTGACGGGTCATTCAGCCAGTCACCAGGAGTTGTGCCATGTCCGATTTCATCACCGTCCTGCGCGAAACCTGCCCGACACCGGTCGTGGACGCCACCAAGTGGAAGCGCATCGGCGGCGATCCGCACACCGTCAACCTCAACGCCTATCTTTCGGCCGACGGCAGCAAGATCATGGGCACCTGGATCTGTACCCCGGGCAAGTTCGAGGTCAACTACGAGAAGTGGGAGTTCTGCCACTTCCTCGATGGCTACTGCATCATCACCCCGGAAGGCGAAGAGCCGAAGCACCTCAAGGCCGGTGACGTGTTCGTGATCGAACCGGGGATGAAAGGCACCTGGGAAGTGGTCGAGACTGTGCGCAAGTATTTCGTCTTCGCCTGATTGGTAGGCTTTGCCGGCGACAGGGCCGGGACAGGCAAAAAAAATCGCGGGTCAGGCGCCCTTCCCTCTGGTGCGCAGTTACAGAGGGAAGGCCACCTGGCCCGCGATGAAGTCCACCTCGCGCGTCAATCCTTCTTGCGGTAACTCTCGACGATGGCCGAGAAATCCTTGCCCCCTTCACCGCGCAGGCTCATGGCCTGATACAGCTGCTGAGCCACGGCCCCGAGGATCACGGGTTGGTGCGCCTGGCGCGCCGCTTCGGTAGCCAGGCCCAGGTCCTTGAGCATCAGCTCGGCGCCAAAACCACCGGTATAGCCCCGCGATGCCGGCGCAGTCTCGATGATGCCGGGCCAAGGGTTATAGGTATCCGAGCTCCAGCAACGTCCGGTCGAACTGTTGATGATGCCGGCCAGCACCTTGGTGTCGATCCCCAGAGCATTGCCCAGGGCCATGGCCTCGGACACGCCGACCATCGAGATACCCAACAGCAGGTTGTTGCAGATCTTGGCGATCTGCCCGGTGCCGACATCACCGCAATGCACGATGTTGCGGCCCATCTGCTCCAGTATCGGCTTGAGGGTGGCGAACAGCTCGCTGCTGGCGCCGACCATGAAGGTCAGGGTGCCAGCCGCAGCGCCACCGGTGCCACCGGACACCGGCGCATCGCCCATGTCCACGCCCTTGGCGGCAGCCGCCTTGGAGACATCGCGCGCGGTTTGCGGGTCGATGGTGCTGCAGTCCACGGTTGGCGTGCCAGGACGGATACCGGCCAGCACGCCGTCTTCGTTCAGGTACACGCTGCGTACATGGGCAGCGGCCGGCAGCATGGTGATCACCAGCTCGCTGTTGGCCGCCGCGTCCTTGGGCGAAGGGCTGATCTGCCCGCCCAGTTCGGCGAGCTCGGCCAGCACGGCCTTGTTCAGGTCGAACAGGTTCAGTTGGTGTCCGGCCTTGATCAGGTTGCGGGCCATCGGTGCGCCCATGTTGCCGAGGCCGATGAATGCGATACGCATGACGCTCTCCTTAACGCAGGCTGATGGTGGTGTTCACACCGTCGTTGACACTGTCGTCATCGAACCAGCGGGCGGTGACGGTCTTGGTCTGAGTGTAGAACTGCACCACTTGCTTGCCGTACGGGCCGAGGTCGCCGAGCTTGGAGCCACGAGAGCCGGTGAAGCTGAAGAACGGCACCGGTACCGGGATCGGAATGTTGATACCTACCTGGCCGATGTCGATTTCGCTCTGGAACTTGCGCGCTGCCGCGCCGCTCTGGGTGAACAGGCCGGTGCCGTTGCCGAACGGGTTGGCGTTGACCAGGGCGATGGCCTCGTCAAGCGTATCGACCTCCAGGGTCACCAGCACCGGGCCGAAGATTTCCTGGGTATAGATCTGCATGTCGGTCTTCACCCCCGAGAACAGGGTCGGGCCGACGAAGTTGCCTTGCTCATAGCCCGGCACCTTGACGTCACGGCCGTCGAGTTCCAGCTTGGCACCTTCCTTGATACCGCTTTCGATCAGGCCCAGCACACGCTCCTTGGCACGCTTGGAAACCACCGGGCCGACATCGGTGCCAGGCTCGCAACCGGCATTGACCTTGAGCTTGCTGGCCGCTTCCTTGATGTCTGGCAGCCATTCGCGTGCCTTGCCGACCAGTACCGCCACCGAGGTGGCCATGCAGCGCTGGCCCGCCGCGCCGAAGGCAGCACCGACCAGGGCGTTGATGGTTTGGGTACGGTTGGCATCAGGCAGCACCACTGCGTGGTTCTTGGCGCCCATCATCGACTGCACGCGCTTGCCGTGCTGGCTGCCCAGGTTGTACACGTGGGTGCCCACTTCGGTGGAGCCGACGAAGGAAATCGCCTTGATGTCCGGGTGCGTGCAAATGGCGTCCACCACTTGCTTGCCACCGTGCACCACGTTGAGCACGCCAGCCGGTACGCCGGCTTCCAGCGCCAGCTCGACCAGCAGCATGGTCGACAGCGGGTCCTGCTCGGACGGCTTGAGCACGAAGGTGTTGCCGCAGACGATGGCCATCGGGAACATCCACAGCGGGATCATGGCCGGGAAATTGAACGGGGTGATACCGGCGCATACCCCGATGGGCTGACGCAAGGTATAGGTATCGACGCCGCCGGCGACGTTTTCGGCGAATTCGCCCATCTGCAGGGTACCGATCGAGGCGGCATGCTCGACCACTTCCAGGCCGCGGAAGATATCGCCTTCGGCATCGGCCAGGGTCTTGCCTTGTTCGGCACTGAGCACCTGGGCGATACGCTTGGTGTGTTCGCGGATCAGCGCCTGCAGCTTGAGCATGATGCGCATGCGTGCGCCAATCGGGGTATCGCGCCAGGTCTTGAAGGCACGCTGGGCAGCGGCCACGGCGGCGTCCACTTCCTCGGCGGTGGCGAACGGCACGCGCGCCAGCACTTCCTGGGTGGCCGGGTTGACGATGTCGCGCCATTCAGAGGTCTTGGACTCGACCCACTGGCCGTCGATCAGCAGCTTGACCTGGTCGATTCTGGTCTGGTTAGGGGATTGCGGTGCGTTCATCTGCGTTCTCCTTGGAATTATTGTCGGGACGAGATCGCCAGCGCCGAGCAAACGCGAGGTGGCGTCCTGAGGCTTGTTTCGAGTATAGATGTGCAAACATCCAACAAGAACGCACAAAAAAACCGGATCATCATGCAAAAAGACCTCACATCCCTGAGCGCGCTCAACTGGGACGACCTGAAGTTCTTCCTCGAAGTGGCCCGTACCCGCAAGGCCAGTAGCGCCGCCAAGCGCCTGAGCGTCGACTACACCACGGTGTCGCGGCGCATCAGCTCGCTGGAGGGGGCACTCGGTACCCTGTTGTTCGAGAAGTCGCGGACCAACGGCTTTGTCCTCACCGCCGAAGGCCAGCGCCTGCTGGGCTATGCCGAGTCGATCGAGAGCACGCTGCACATGGCCTGCGAACAGGTGTCCGGGTCGGGGGTGGCGTTGTCCGGGCACGTGCGCATGGGCTGCACCGAAGGGTTCGGCAGTTTCTTCGTCACCCCGCAGCTGAGCCACTTCGTCGATGCCTACCCGGCAATTTCGGTGGACATACTGCCGCTGCCGCACTTCATCAGCCTGTCCAAGCGCGAGGCGGACATCGTCATCGCCCTGGAGCGACCCGAGCATGGGCCATATGTGTGCTGCAAGCTGTGCGACTACCGCTTGCGCCTGTACGCCACCCGGGAATACCTGGATAACCACGCCCCCATCCGCCAGATCGCCGACCTGGCCAGGCACCCGTTCATCAGCTATGTGGACGACCTGGCGTTCAGCTCGGAGCTGCTGTACCTGGCCAACCTGATACCCAGCGCCAGCGCGCATTTACGCAGTACCAGCGTGATTGCCCAGTACACGGCGGCGCTGCAAGGGCGAGGGCTGGCGATACTGCCCTGCTTCCTGGCTGCGCAGGATCCACGACTGGTGACGGTACTGCCGGAAGAAATCGAGGTGACACGGCAATTCTGGATGTACTGCCGGGAGGATTTGCGCAAGCTGAAGCGGATTACCCTGCTGTGGGATTACATCCGCGGGGTAACCGAGGCGAATGCGCCGCTGTTGATGGGCGAGACGCGGGAGATGCGCTTTGCTCAGGAGTGATCATGCTTGGGCGCAACATCGATAGGGTGGGAGCGGGCTTGCCCGCGAACACCGGCGGAGCCGGTGCCAGGCACCCTGTAGTCCGCTCTCGCAAGTAGGTCTGTAAGCGTAGGGCAGGAATCAGTAGGAAGCCACGACAATAGACACCCGCCGGTTCTCGGTACGCCCGGCGCTGGTGCGGTTGTCCGCCACCGGCTGGCTGCTGCCCAGGCCACGGCTGTGGATATTCCGTGCCGGCATGCCTACCGCGACCAACGCCTTGGCCACGCTTTGCGCACGCCGCTCGGACAGCTGTTGGTTGTACGCCGCCTTGCCCGACGCGTCGGCATGCCCGTCCACCCGCACGCCCTGGATGCCAACGCCGAGCAATGCCTTGCCGATACGTTCGACAATCGCCTGGCTCTGGCTGTTGAGGCTGTCCAGGTCGCTGCCGAACAGCACCTTGCCGGACAAGTCATAGGCCCAACCTTCGTCGGTCGGGGTAAAGCCTTCGCGCTTGAGCACAGCGATCTGTTCGGCGCTCAGGCCTTTGGGCGGCGTGCTCTGGCAACCAGCCAAGGCCAGCAGCGCCAGCACCAAGGCCCATAGGGGGAAACGCACAGCCTGCTTCACGGGTTCAACTCCTGTTTGTTGTTTTCCATCTGCGCGACGTGCCAGTGCCCGCGGCGATTGCGCTTGGCCTGGTACATCGCCGCGTCGGCAGCATTCAGAAGACTGGCCGGATCGCTGCCGTCATCCGGGTAATAGGCGATACCGACACTCACCGAGGTGGCGATACTGCGGCCACTGTCCAGTTGCACCGGCAGCTTCATGCTGGCAACGATCTTCTCGGCAACGCGCTCGGCATCCTGGCGCGAATGCAAAGGCGTCAGCAACACGGCGAACTCGTCGCCGCCCAGGCGCGCCACCAGGTCGTGCTCACGCAGCTGGGCGCGCACACGGTCGGCCACGCTGATCAGCACTTCATCGCCCACGGCATGGCCGAGGGTATCGTTGATCTGCTTGAAGTGGTCACTGTCGAGAAACAGCAGCGCCAGGTGCTCCTGCTGCCGCGCGGCATTGCGCAGGCTGCGGGTCAGGCGCCCCTCGAAAAAGGCGCGGTTGGGCAGGCCGGTCAAGCTGTCATGGCTGGCCTGGTGGGCCAGCGTCTGGTTTTCGTTCTGCAGGTGGCTGTGCCACACCTCCAGTTCGTCCAGCAGCGCATTGAAGTCGTTGCCCAGTTCGTGGAGCTCGGCAATCGCTGCTTCCGGTACGCGCCGGTCGAAGCTGCGCTCCCGGCGGGCGGCATGGGCGACACTGGCCAGGCCGCGCAGCGGGCGGACGATATCACTGAGCAAACGCCGCGACAGGTATTGCGCAGCCAAGGCGCTGAGCAGCGTACAGAACAGGATGCCGGCCAACCCACTGAGCAGGAACAGCAACAGGCTACGCCCCTGGCCGACCAGTTCGATGCGCCCGACCTGCCGCTGCTGATGGGTGATCGGCAGGTTGACCGGCTCATCCAGCAAGGTGCTGGCAACCTGCTGTTCCAGCTGCGCGAGCAGGCCGCTATCGCCGCGCTGCCAATGCGCCAGTTGCTGGCCTTCGTTGTCGAATACCCTGGCTTCGGCCACTTCCTCGGCGCTGGCAATCAGCGCCAGCGCTTCGTTGGCCGCGGCGCCGTCGTCGAACACCACTGCCGCTTCCACGGTGTAACTGATCGAGCGGGCGATCAGGTGCAGGTTGTGGTTGGCGTAAACGCGCAGGGCGAGCACGCCCAGCAAGGTCAGGGAAATGCCCGCCAGGCCAACGGCGAGCAAAGCGACGCTCAGGTGGCCACGGCCGAGCACCGAGCGCAGGGTCGGGCGTGCGCCGCGCTTGTGCACCGGCTTCATGGCTGCACCGCCCGGCGCTGCGACAACTGCAGCACGCTGGGGTGAATGCGCACACCGGAGCGTGCCACCGAGTCGAGGTTGACCTCGAAGGCGACTTGTCGGTCGCTGACCCGCAGGCAGAACAGGCTGCCGACCGTGCAGGGGTCGTCCGCTTCGCTGATGCTCAGTACCGGGTGGCCACTGACGCGCTCGAACAGCCGGTCACGCTGGCCCTGGTCGAGCTTGCCGATATACAGGGCATCGCAGGCCTGGGCAACCTGGCTATCCGTCGCCAGCAGGCGCCGTACCTGCAGCGGCTGGCCGGACTCCTGGACGTGGCCTTTGATCAGGTCATCGGCGTACTCGGTCGGGCCGACCAGGCACAGCCGCAAGGGTGAGGGTTCGACGGGCCAGCGGGCGTAGCTGAAGATCCCGAGCACCACCTGGGTGACGGCTTTGGCGCGTTGCTGCGCCTGGGCGACGGTTGTTGCGGTGTCCGCCCGGGCAGGACCTGCTGCAAGGAACAGGGCGGCCAGCAATAGCGAAAGCACACAGCTTGTCACTCGCCTTACGGCCAGCTTCATGCGGGAAATCTCTCAAGGTCCTATAGGATTACGGCGCAACGATAGCATATGGCCGCCCTACAAGACCGCGTGCGGATTCAGACCTGTTCGAGCATCAACCCGGAAATACGCCGAACCTTGCGTGCCACCGCTTCTTCGAAAATGCCCTGGCGGGGTTCGACCAGGCTGAAGCAGTGCTTGGCGCGGGTAATCCCGGTGTATATCAGCTCCTTGGTCAGCACCGGGTTCAGCGCATCCGGTAGCACCAGGGCGGTATGACCGAACTCCGAGCCCTGCGACTTGTGCACGGTCATGGCGAATACCGTTTCCACCTCGTTCAACCGGCTGGGCAGGACGAAGCGTACCCCGCCACTGCCGTCGTTGCGCGGGAAGGCCACGCGCAGCAGGGGCTCACCCTGCTCGTCCGGCAGGCGCAACGCGATCCCGATGTCACCGTTCATCAGGCCCAGGCCGTAATCGTTGCGCGTCACCAGCACCGGGCGCCCTTCGTACCAGGGCTGCTGGTTGTCGATCAACCCGGCATTGTGCAGCACCTGCGTCACCCGCTCGTTGAGGCCTTCGACACCCCAGGCCCCGCGGCGTACCGCACACAGTAGCTGGAAGTCCTCGAAGCTGTGCAGCACTTTGCCTGCCCATTGCTCCCATGCAGGGTCATCAACGGCGGTATCGAACGCCGGGCGGTAGCGTCCGAGGGTACGCAGATAACTGCGGTAGCCCTGCGGGCCATCGCTGCCGCGGCCGAGGCCGTCGAGCAGCAGGCGGTCGAAGGCGCGGTCGTGCACCTGCTTCAGGGCCAGGCTGTGCACGTCGGCTGGCGGCATTGCCAGCAGACTACGCGCCGCGTGCGCTTCCTGGCGGTTGACCAGCCGCGCCAGCTGGCCAATGCCGCTGCCCTCGCCGAAACGCCGCGAGAAGCGCAGCATCACCACCTGCTGGGCCAGCGGATGGCGCTGCGCGTCACCGGTCTTGAGGCCGCTGCCGGCCAGCGACTCGCCACCGACCTGTTCCAACCATGCCTGGGTCGCCGGCGTGTAACAGCCGTCTTCGGCGTCACGGCACAGGTCGCCCAGTACCGCGCCGGCTTCGACCGAGGCCAGTTGGTCCTTGTCACCCAGCAGCACCAGGCGCGCCCGTGGCGGCAGGGCATCGAGCAGGTTGGCCATCATTTCCAGGTCGATCATCGAGGCTTCGTCGACCACCAGCACGTCCAACGGCAACGGGTTGCCGGCATGGTGACGGAAGTGTCGCGAGCCTGGTCGGCTGCCGAGCAGGCGGTGCACGGTGCTGACCTCGGTAGGGATCTGCTGGCGTACCTCGGCGCTGACCTGAAGGCGTTCGACTTGCTGGCCGATGGATTCGGTCAGGCGCGCCGCCGCCTTGCCGGTCGGCGCGGCCAGGCGAATGCGCAGTGGCCTGCCCTGCTCCACCGCCGGCGCCTGCAGCAAGGCCAACAGACGTACCACGGTGGTTGTCTTGCCGGTACCGGGGCCGCCGGTGATGATGCTGAAGCCGGCGCGGGTAGCCAGGGCGCAGGCGAGTTTCTGCCAGTCGACCTGGCCTGCCGGCGCGCCCCCATCGAACAAGTGCGCGAGGCGGCCGGGCAGGTCGGCCGGTGCAGCTTCGGCCTGGGTCAGGCGCTGGCGCAGGATATGGTCGATGCGCCGCTCGTAATTCCAGTAGCGGCGCAGGTACAGGCGCTCGCCGCTGAGTACCAGCGGTCGCGCTTGCTGCCCCGGGGTATCACCGGCGGCCACCAGCGCGCTGGCGGCAATCCGCTGGCGCCAGGCGTGCAGGTCGAGGTTGGCCAGCAATTGCGAGGGCAGCAGCAAGGGGCCGGTCAAGGCATCACCTTCGGGCGGCAACGACAGGGCAAAGTCGGGTTCTGCCAGGGTTTGCTGCAAGTCGAGGCAGACATGGCCATGGCCCAGCTGATGGCTCGCCAAGGCAGCGGCCAGCAACAGCAAGGGATCGCTACCGGGAGCGCGCTCTTCCAGGAACGACACGAACGCGCGGTCCAGGGCTCGCAACCAGCCGCGCTCCACCCAACGGTCCAGCAGTTGCAGCAGGTCAGCGCTGTCGCGCTGTGGCTTAAGGGCCAGCAAATGCTCTGCCTGCAGCGGGGTGGGCAACAGGTCGACGAGGCTTCGGCTCATGGTGCGGCTCATATCATGGCTCCGGCAAACAGGTCCTGTTGCATGGGCGGGTGCTCGCCGCGGAACAGCGCATCGAGGCTTTCGATCAACTCACGCGGCGGCTTGGTGTGATACACGCCGTGGCCGCTGCTGCAGGCACCGCGCAGGAAGATGAACAGGGCACCGCCAACATGGCGGTCGTAGTCATATTCGGGCAGGCGCGCGCGCAACTGGCGATGCAGTGCCAGCACGTACAACACGTACTGCAGGTCGTAACGGTGTTCGAGAATGGCCTTTTCCATGGCCAGGCCATCGTAGGCCTGGATGTCCGGGCCCAGCCAGTTGGACTTGTAATCGGCCACGTAGTAGCGCCCATCCAGCTCGAACGCCAGGTCGATGAAACCTTTGAACATGCCGTTGAGCAAGGTCGGTTGCGCCGCTGGACGCGCCAGGCCGGGGTGGGTATGACGCGCCACCAGGCGGTCGAGCTGTTCGGCATCGACCTGACGGCTGGCGAACCAGAACTCCATTTCGACCTGATAGTGGCGCAACTGCCCAAGGGTCACGCTCAGGCCCTTGCCGGACAAGGGTAGCGCCTCGCCCAGCAGGCGTTGCAGCCATTGGCTGAGGGTGGTGATCCAGCCGGTCCAGTCACGCCGGTTGCAGCGCTGGCCAACGGTTTCCTGGATCAGCTGCGGGTTGCCACTCACCTGGCTGAAGCCCTCACGACCCGCCCACTCCAGCAAGCCGTGGAGGAAGGTGCCGGGGTTGGGCCCACGCGGGAAGCGGTGGATATCGCCACTGTCGGCCGGGACCTCGCGCAACATCTGCGCATCAGCCCTTTCGTCGTCGAACAACTGCTGCGCCTGCGAACTGTCGGCGCCGAGCGCCTGCTCGCCGATGCGCAGCGCGCTGTACGAAGCGATCCACCAGTGCTCGGCCACCGCACGGCGCGGCTTGCGGGCCGGCAGCAGCTCCCGCGTGGCATGCGGCATGCGGTAGCGCTGCTGGTCCGCCTGCGGCAGGCCTGGGCAGCTGATGTGCGGGCTGGTTGCCGCCAGGGCCTGCAACCAGCTCCCCAGTTGCTCCGAGCCCGGCAAGGCGAGGCCGCCACCGAGCAGGTAGCCGAACGCCGAACGGTGCAACTGCGAGCTCTTCTGGTTGCCGCGCTTGAGGTCGGCAACGCCCAGCCAGCAGGCATGCTGGGCACGGGTCAGGGCCACGTAGAGAAGGCGCAGGTCCTCGGCCAGGCGCTCGTCATCGGCGCGCGCGATCTGTTCCGGGTCGGGCGCGAGGGTGAGATGAGCGTTACCCAGGCTGTCATGCCAGGCCAGCGGCAGACGGCTGCCGTCGACCGGTTTGCTGGTGCAGATGAACGGCAGGTAGACCAACGGGTATTCCAGGCCCTTGGACTTGTGAATGGTCACCACCTTGACCAGTTGCTCGTCGCTCTCCAGGCGCAGGATCTGCTCCTCGCCGGCCTGGCCGGAACTGGCCAGGTGCTCGGCCAGATGCCGAATCAGCGCCTGTTCGCCGTCCAGTTCGCCAGCGGCCTGCTGCAGCAGCTCGGCCAGGTGCAGCAGGTTGGTCAGCACCCGCTCACCATCACCGCGGCGGATCAGCGTGTGCGGCAGCTGGAAGTCATGCAGCAGGTGCCGCAGCATGGGCAGCACGCCTTGGCGCTGCCAGATATCGCGGTAACGGCGAAAACGCATGACCCAGTCTTCCCAGACGCGCTCGTCCTGGTTCAGCCGGTCCAGCGCCGCCAGCGACAGGTTGAGGGTCAGGCTGGCCAGGGCCGCCTTGAGCAGGCGTTCCGAATCGGGCTCGGCGCAGGCCTTCAGCCAGGCCAGCAGGTCGTGCGCTTCCTGGGCGGCGAATACCGAGTCCTTGTCGGACAGGTAGACGCTGCGCACCTCACGCGCGGCCAGCTCGGCACGGACCATTTGCGCCTCGTGCCCATCGCGGACCAGGATGGCGATGTCGGAAGGCAGGCAGGGGCGCAATTCGCCCTCGGCATTGCGAAAACCTGCGCTGCCCTGCTGGCCGCCATTGAGCAAGGCGACGATGTGGCTGGCGCAACTGGCGGCGAGTTGCTGGCGATAGGCGCTGCCGGAGACCGGCTCCTCGCTTTCCAACTGCCAACATTGCAGGGCGGCACAGGGCTCACCGTCGATCAGGAATTGCTCGCCCCGGCCTTTGGCACGAACCTCGATGAACGGCAGCGGGTTGTCATCAGCCTCGCGGAACAGGAATGCACCGCGCCCGGTTTCACGCGCCTCGGCCTGCAGGAACAACTGATTCACCGCTGCGACCATGGCCTTGCTGGAGCGGTAGTTGGTATCCAGGCTGTGCAGGCGACCGCTGGTAGCACGGCGCGCGGCCAGGTAGGTGTAGATGTCGGCGCCACGGAAGGCGTAGATCGCCTGCTTGGGATCGCCGATCATGAACAGGCCGGTTTGGCTGCGGTTTTCGCTGATCTGGTAGATGCGCTCGAAGATGCCGTACTGGACCGGGTCGGTGTCCTGGAATTCGTCGATCAGGGCGACTGGGAACTGTTCGCGGATCAGCCCGGCCAGGCGCTCGCCGGCCTCGCTGGCCAAGGCCTGCTGCAGGCGCATGAGCATGTCGTCGAAGCCCATTTCCGCACGCCGACGCTTTTCGATTTCGAAGCGTGCCGCTACCCAGCTGGCCGCATGCTCAAGCAAGGGTGCCTCCGGGCTCTCCAAGGCCTGCAGCTGTTGTTGCAGGGCCTGCATGGCATCGAATGCCGGGTGGACAGGAGGCTCACCGGACTTCCACGCGTCAAGCATGCCCGCCGGCGTCAGGCGGCTGAAGCCGCTACCCAGTTCCAGCTCGACCAGCTGCTCGTCAGCAGCCCAGGCGCAGAGCTTGTCGCACCAGGAATCAAAATACTGCGCACGCATCTTGCGGCCGTCGACCTGCTTGGCGGCCACCGCAGCATGGCAGATCTGCCGCAGCTCCTCGGCCCATTGCGCCCACGGTGCCTTGAGCCGGGCCAACTGCTCGCCACGCTGCTGCAGCGACGCCTCGATCAGCGCCGCCGGTTCCAGCCCTTCCTGCTGGGCGCGCACCCGGCCAAACAGCGGGCGAATGCGCGGCAGCAAGGCGTCGGGGCTGCCCCAGTGGTTGCGCACCCAGGCCAGCGCATCGCCCTGCATGCCATAGCAGAAGCGCCGCCAGTAATCGCGCACCACTTGCGCCAGCAAGTCGCTGTGGTCGGTTTCCAGGGTCTGGGTGAACAGGCTGCCGCTGTCGAAGGCGTGCTCGCGGAGCATCCGCTGGCACCAGCCGTGGATGGTCGACACGGCGGCCTCGTCCATCCATTGCACGGCGATTTCCAGGCGCCCGGCACAGCGCGGCCAGGCCTCTTCCGGATAGTCGTCACGCAGTTGATGCAACAGCGGATCAGCGGCTTGCAGTTCACCGCGGAAGAACCGCGCGGCTTCGGCCAGGCGGGCGCGGATACGCTCGCGCAGCTCTTTGGTCGCGGCGTCGGTGAAGGTCACCACCAGGATCTGCGGTGGCAGCAGTTCGCGATCGAAGCCCTGCTCGCCGCCGTGACCGAGGATCAGGCGCAGGTACAGCGCCGAAATGGTGAAAGTCTTGCCCGTGCCGGCGCTGGCCTCGATCAGTTGGCTGCCATGCAGGGGGAAACTCAGTGCCAGGGGACGGTCCTGGGTCATGCGCCTTTCTCCGGGTTGCCCAGGGTCTGCCAAGGGGCGTCGAACAGCGGGCGGTACAACGTTTCGCACCAACCCTCGAAGGTTTCATCGGCGGTGAGCGCGGCAAAGTCGCGGAACTGGCGGGCCAGGGCGACGCTTTCACTGCGCTCGCCGAAGCTGGTGCGCCCATCGCCTTCGTAGGCGCGGGTTGCGGCGGCCAGGGCTTTGTCGCTGTCGTCCTGGGCCAGCCAGGCGAATGCGGTCTTGGCCGCGACCGGCAATGGTGCGTTCATCGCCGCCTGACGGGCCACCAGCAAGTCGCCCAGCAACTGCGCCGCCTGCGCCTGCGGCAATGGCGCAAGTAGCAGGGTCAGGTCACTGGCCACCAGTGCGCTGTGATAGGGGTAGCCCGCCGCGCAGGCGGCCAGGTGGTTGACCCAGGGCATGATCAGGCGGTGCCATTTGAGGGCATTGCGCCCCGCGCTGATGGTGTTGGGCACGGTCGAGATGCTCAACAGGCTCTGGTCAGCCGCCTGGAACACCCGGCCCAGCCAGCCTTCGAGACGCTGCTGGCCATGCTGGAAATGCACCGGTAACGCACCCTCGACCAGGTGCGGCCAACGCTGCAACAACTGGCGGTGACGTTGCAGCAGGTCCGGCAGCGGCTCAATCAGCTCGCGCTGCAGCAACTCGCCGAAGCCCGCCAGAGGCAACAGACCACAGGCCTGCAGGCGCCGGGCCTGCGCCTGCAGGGCCTGTTCGGCATTGTCCGGCTCGGCCAGCGCTGCACCAAGCAGGCTTTCGCTCGCGCCGTAGCGTTGCAAGGCATCGAGAACGAAGGGCTCTTCGTCCGGGGTCGGGGCCTCCAGCGCTTCGAAGTACACCTTCAGGCGCTGACTGAAGAAATGCCGCACCGGGTGGCGCAGGAAGTCACCCAGCATGGACAGGCTCAAAGCTTCATCGTTCTGATAGGGCGGCAGCCCGGGGTGGTCCTGCTCGTCTTCCTGCCCTTGCTGGTGCAGCACCTGCCATTCATGGGCAAAGCTGAACAGCGGGCTGTCTTTTTCGAAGTAGCGCGGGCTGAACGGTTGCAACGGATGCTCCTGGGTCAGGGCATGCAGCAGTTGCTCGCCTGGCTCAACTTGCTGCCCTTGCTGTGCATTGGCCAGATGCCAGCCGGCCGCGAGGTGGTCGCGTAGCTGGCCGATCAGTACCGAGGCCGGGCGCTCGCTGTTGTCTCGGATGCTACGCCCGACCCAACTGACATAGAGCTGGTCGCGTGCCGAGAGCAGCGCCTCCAGCAGCAGGTAACGGTCATCCTCGCGACGCGAGCGGTCACCTGGGCGGTAGTCACTGGCCATCAAGTCAAAGTCCAGCGGTTGCTGGGCACGCGGGTAGTCGCCATCGTTCATGCCCAGCAGGCACACCACCCGGAAGGGGATGGCGCGCATCGGCATCAAGGTGCAGAAGTTTACGGAGCCGGCGAGGAAGCGCTGGGACAACTTGTTTTGGTCAAGGCCGGACAACCAGGCTTCGCGCACCACAGTCAATGGCAGCGGCTCTTGCAGGCCAACGGTCTCGCAGACCGCAAGCCAGTTGTCGCGCAGATCCTGCAATTGCATCAGCAGAAACTCGTCACGCTCGCCTTCGGCCAGGAAGAATACCTGCAACAAGGCATGCAGGCGCTCGCCCCACTGGCTGACCGTGGCAGGTTCGGACAAAGCCTGGCAGGCCACGTCCAGGGCTTCCAGCAAGGCGGCCAGCGGGCCGATCAGGGCCGCATCCAGGCCGCCGATTTCATCGTAGGGTTCGATGTCGTCGCAGGCTTCTCCCACACCCACTGCATAACCCAACAACATCCGCCGCAGGCCGAACCGCCAGCTGTTCTGTTCCAGCCCGGCAGGTAACCCGAGGCTGGCCCGCTGCTCGGCATCGAGGCCCCAGCGGATACCGGCGCCCTCGATCCAGCGGTGCAGCGTGGGCAGGTCGCTTTCGCGGATACCGAAACGGGCGCGGACTGCCGGCACGTCCAGCAGGTCCAGCACTTCACTGACCGCGAAGCGGCTGTCCGGCAGCTTGAGCAGGTGTTCGAGCGCAATCAGCAACGGCTCGCGGCCGCGCTGGCCCTGGTCGGTCAGGGTGAACGGGATGTAGCGCGGGTCGTTGCGCTGCAACTGGCCGAAAACGGCGCGGATATGCGGTGCGTAGGTATCGATGGCCGGCAGCATGACGATGACGTCACGAGGGCGCAGGGTGGGGTCGGCACTGAAGCGGGCCAGCAACTGGTCATGCAGTATCTCCACTTCACGCTGCGGGCTGTGGGCAATGTGGAAGCGGATCGAGCGATCCTGCGTCGGGTCAACTGCCGGCCACAGTTCGCGGGTTTCGGCGAGCGGGCGCAGTTCGAGGATGTCGTCCTGCAACTGGTTGAGCAGCGTTGCTGGCGAGCCGTCGCTGAACAGGTCGATGCGGCCATCACTGAACACACCCTGGTAACTGGCAGGGTCATCGTAACTGTCGAGCAGGTTGATGTAGTCGCGGCCCTGTTTGCCCCAGGCAGCCAGCAGCGGGTGGGCATGCTGATGCAGCGACTGGTCGTCCAGTTGCAGGGGCATGCCTTGCTTGCGCTGCTGGCGTTTGTATTGATGGCGCAGCAGGTCCTTGTCGGCAACGATATCGGCCCAGTGGTGGCGACAGGGGTTGTGCACGCACAGCAACACTTGGCTGAAGCGTGCGAGGCCGGCCAGGGCTTCGAGAGCCTGGGCTGGTAACGAGGAAATGCCGAACACGATAACCCGGGGCGGTAGCCCCGGCGGCGCCTGTTCCAGGCTGTTGATGCGTTCGATGAAACGCTGATGGACGCCGGCACGGCTCTGCGCCATGCCCTGCTCGCCGACATCTTCCAGCAATGCCCGCCATAGTTCGGCCTGCCAGCGGTTCCCCGGGGGCAGTGGTTTGCGCTCGCCACGGGCGGTGTTGAGGATGTGCTCACCGGCAGCCCAGTCCCTGAGCCAGTCAGCGCGGTAGACCTGGTACTGGTCGAACAGGTCGGCCAGGCGCTCGGCAAGCTGGTAGCGCTTGCGCAGGTCGCTGTCGTCGGTAAGGAAGCGCCGCAGCGGCTCGAAGTGCTGGCGCTCGATCAAGGCCGGGAGCAGGCGCATCAGGCGCCAGGTTAGCGGTGCCTTGTCGAGCAGGGAAACCTGGGGAATCTCGTCGCGCCCCAGCACACTCCGATACAGCTGCCACATGAAGCTGCCTGGCAGTTGTACGTCGATGGCAGCAGCGATGCCGCAGCCGCCAAGGTCATCTTCCAATGGATCTTCAGCCAAGGCCAGTTTGAGCCATTGGGCGATGCCATTGCTTTGGACCAGAGCAATTTCATTTTCTAGCGGCGCCAGAGGATAACGACGCATCCAGCTCACCACCAGGCTACGCAGGTCGTCGAGGCGGTTGCCATGAACGATCATGAAGCCGGGGTGAAGGTGGGTGGTGCTGGGCATCGACAGGTCTCTGCAAGGCGCTGGTGGCTGAGGAGCAACGATATCACGCGAACAGTGTAGGAGCGGCTTTAGCCGCGAAACAGGCGACGCGGTTGGCCAGGGAGATCGGGGTTTTAGGGATCGCGGTTGCCTGGC
>NZ_JBKGGT010000022.1:0-92116 GCF_052041995.1 Pseudomonas sp. SMV7
GACCAACCCCCCGAAGGGCCGCAAAGCGGCCCCGTCAATCGACAAGGACACAGCAATGACCTGGCAACCCCACATCACCGTCGCCACCATCGTCGAGCAAGACGGCAAGTTCCTCTTCGTCGAGGAATTCAAGGCAGGCGCGCAGGTCTTCAACCAACCCGCCGGCCACCTCGAGCGCAACGAAACCCTGCCCCAGGCCGCCCTGCGCGAAACCCTGGAAGAAACCGCCTGGGAAGTCGAGCTGACCGGGGTGGTCGGCATCTACCTGTACACCGCCCCCAGCAACGGCGTGACCTACCAGCGCATCTGCTTCGCCGCCCGCCCCGTGCGCCACCGCCCGGAACTGGCCCTGGACAGCGACATCATCCGCGCCGTGTGGCTGACCCGCGATGAACTGCTGGCCGACCCGGCCCGCTGGCGCAGCGAACTGGTACCACGCTGCCTCGACGACTACCTCAAAGGCCCCCTGCACAGCCTCGACCTGCTGCGTGACTGACGTGGCGCCGCGGGTTTGATAGAATCGGCGCTTTTCCCCCCTGATACACACCGGTAACCATGACCAGCCCAGCACTCAAAGACCCCGCCAAGACCCGCGTCATCGTCGGCATGTCCGGCGGCGTGGACTCTTCCGTCTCCGCCCTTCTGCTCATGGAGCAGGGCTACCAGGTGGAAGGGCTGTTCATGAAGAACTGGGAAGAAGACGACGGCACCGAATACTGCACTGCCCGTGAAGACCTGGCCGACGCCCAGGCCGTGTGCGACCGCATCGGCATCAAGCTGCACACCGCCAACTTCGCCGCCGAATACTGGGACAACGTCTTCGAGCATTTCCTCGAGGAATACAAGGCCGGCCGCACGCCCAACCCGGACATCCTCTGCAACCGTGAAATCAAGTTCAAGGCGTTCCTCGACTACGCCCTGTCGCTGGGCGCCGACCTGATCGCCACCGGCCACTACGTGCGCCGCCGCGACACCGGCGAACTGACCGAACTGCTCAAGGGCCTGGACCCGAACAAGGACCAGAGCTACTTCCTGCACGCCGTCGGCGGCAAGGAAATCGCCCGCACCCTGTTCCCGGTCGGCGAACTGGAAAAGCCCGAAGTGCGCGCCATTGCCGAAAAGCATGGCCTGGCCACTGCCAAGAAGAAGGACTCGACCGGCATCTGCTTCATCGGCGAGCGCCGTTTCAGCGACTTCCTCAAGCAGTACCTGCCGGCCCAGCCGGGCAACATCGAAACCACTGACGGCGAAGTGATCGGCCGCCACCACGGCCTGATGTACCACACCATCGGCCAGCGCCAGGGCCTGGGCATTGGCGGCCTGAAGGATGCAGGTGACGAGCCGTGGTACGTGCTGCACAAGGACCTGGCGCGCAACGTGCTGGTGGTCGGCCAGGGCAACGACCACCCCTGGCTGTTCTCGCGGGCCCTGCTGGCCTCGGAAATTTTCTGGGTCAACCCGATCGACCTCGGCAGCCCGCGCCAGCTCACCGCCAAGGTTCGCTATCGCCAGGGTGACCAGCGCTGCACCCTGGAACGCAGCGCAAGCGGTTACCGCGCCGTGTTCGACGAACCCCAGCGCGCCGTTACCCCGGGCCAGTCGGTGGTGTTCTACGATGGCGAGGTATGCCTGGGCGGTGGCGTGATCGAAACTGCCGAGCCGTGGAGCCCGCGCGCATGAGCAAGCTGCAGGAGCAGTTGATTGCGCTGGGCGGCGTGTTTCAGGCCGCAGTACTGGTGGACCGCATCGCCCGCACCGGCCAGGCCAGCGAAGCCAACATCGGTTGCATGCTGGGCAGCCTGCTGGTGCGTGACCCCAAGGACACCCTGGAGGTGTTCGGCGGCGACGACCTCAACCTGCGCGACGGCTACCGGGCGCTGGTCGGCGCCCTGGAGCGCGACCCCAGCAGCCTGCAGCGCGAGCCGCTGCGCTATGCCCTGTCGATACTCGGCCTGGAGCGCCAGCTGAACAAGCGCGCCGACCTGCTCGACACCATTGGCAATCGCCTGCCGCAAATCCAGTCCCAGGCCGAGCATTTCGGCCTGGTTCACGAAAACGTCATCGCTTCCAGCGGAGCCTTGTACCAGGACACCCTGAGCACCTTGCGCCAGCGTATCCAGGTGCATGGCGACATGCGCTTCCTGCAGCAGGCCAGCAACGCCTCGAAGATTCGCGCCCTGCTGCTGGCCGGTATCCGCGCCGCCCGTCTGTGGCGCCAGCTGGGTGGCCACCGCTGGCAGCTGGTGTTCAGCCGGCGCAAGTTGCTCAACGAACTGTACGACATGATGCGTAGCACTAACTGAAAGGCTGTACCAGCCTCTGTGGGAGCGGGCGCGCCCGCGAAACAGGCAACTCGGTGGATGGCACCGGCTTCGCCGGTGTTCGCGGGCACGCCCGCTCCCACAGGGATCGCATCAAGCACTTTTGTACGGCCGACCTTTGGTCAGCCACCCGACTCGGGCGCATTTTTCGTGTATGATATGCGCCCTTCCAAAAGCCTGACTGTCCGAGAACACCCCATGCAGCTTTCTTCGCTCACTGCGGTTTCCCCTGTAGACGGCCGTTATGCCGGCAAAACCCAGGCCTTGCGCCCCATTTTCAGCGAATTCGGCCTGATCCGTTTCCGCGCCCTGGTCGAAGTGCGCTGGCTGCAGCGCCTGGCCGCCCACCCGCAGATCGGCGAAGTGCCGGCATTCTCCGCCGAAGCCAATGCCCTGCTGGACAGCCTGGCTAGCGATTTCAAGCTTGAGCACGCCGAACGCGTCAAGGAAATCGAGCGCACCACCAACCACGACGTCAAGGCGATCGAGTACCTCCTCAAGGAGCAGGCCGCCAAGCTGCCTGAGCTGGCCAAGGTCAGCGAGTTCATCCACTTCGCCTGCACCAGCGAGGACATCAACAACCTGTCCCACGCCCTGATGCTGCGCGCTGGCCGCGACGACGTGCTGCTGCCGCTGATGCGCCAGATCGCCGACGCCATCCGCGCCCTGGCCCACGCCCATGCCGACGTGCCGATGCTGTCGCGCACCCACGGCCAGCCGGCCTCGCCGACGACCCTGGGCAAAGAGCTGGCCAACGTCGTGTACCGCCTGGAGCGCCAGATCGCCCAGGTTGCTGCCGTACCGCTGCTGGGCAAGATCAACGGTGCCGTAGGCAACTACAACGCCCACCTGTCGGCCTACTCGCAGATCGACTGGGAGCAGAACGCCCGCGCCTTCATCGAAGACGAGCTGGGCCTGCAGTTCAACCCGTACACCACCCAGATCGAGCCGCACGACTACATCGCCGAGCTGTTCGACGCCATCGCCCGCTTCAACACCATCCTGATCGACTTCGACCGTGACGTGTGGGGCTACATCTCGCTGGGCTACTTCAAGCAGAAGACCGTCGCCGGCGAAATCGGCTCGTCGACCATGCCGCACAAGGTCAACCCGATCGACTTCGAAAACTCCGAAGGCAACCTGGGCATCGCCAACGCGCTGTTCCAGCACCTGGCCAGCAAGCTGCCGATCTCGCGCTGGCAGCGCGACCTGACCGACTCCACCGTGCTGCGCAACCTGGGCGTGGGCTTCGCCCACAGCGTCATCGCCTACGAAGCCAGCCTGAAAGGCATCGGCAAGCTGGAAGTCAACGAAGCCCGCATCGCTGCCGACCTGGACGCCTGCTGGGAAGTGCTGGCCGAGCCGATCCAGACCGTGATGCGCCGCTTCAACATCGAGAACCCCTACGAGAAGCTCAAGGAGCTGACTCGCGGCAAGGGCATTACCCCGGAAGCGCTGCTGACCTTCATCGACGGCCTGGATATGCCAGCCGAAGCCAAGGCCGAGCTCAAGCAGCTGACCCCGGCTACCTACATCGGCAACGCGGCAGCACAGGCCAAACGCATCTAAGCTGAGCGTCGCGTTCAACGCCCGGCCTGGCCGGGCGTTTTTATTCACGGACGAAAATTACATTTTTTCAATAGGTTGAACATGAATCCTGATACTCCACTGCAGCTGCTCGGCGGCATCTCGGCCCGCGAATTCATGCGCGACTACTGGCAGAAGAAGCCGCTGCTGGTGCGCCAGGCCTTCCCGGACTTCATCAGCCCGATCGACCCCGACGAGCTGGCCGGCCTGGCCCTGGAAGAGGAAGTCGAGTCGCGTATCGTGCTCGAGCACGGCGCGCACCCGTGGGAGCTGCGCCGCGGCCCGTTCAACGAAGACACCTTTGCCAAGCTGCCGGAGAAGGACTGGACCCTGCTGGTGCAGGCCGTCGACCAGTTCGTCCCGGAAGTGGCCGAACTGCTGGAAAACTTCCGCTTCCTGCCGAGCTGGCGCATCGATGACGTGATGATCAGCTTCGCCGCGCCTGGTGGCAGTGTCGGTCCGCACTTCGACAACTACGACGTGTTCCTGCTGCAGGGTCACGGCCAGCGCAACTGGAAGATCGGCCAGATGTGCAGCAGCGACAGCCCGCTGCTGGAGCACGCCGACCTGCGCATCCTCGCCGCCTTCGAGCAGAGCGAAGAGTGGACCCTGGAGCCGGGCGACATGCTCTACCTGCCACCGCGCCTGGCCCACTACGGCGTGGCGGTGGACGACTGCCTGACCTACTCGGTCGGCTTCCGTGCCCCCAGCGCCGCCGAGGTGCTGACCCACTTCACCGACTTCCTCGGCCAGTTCCTGCCCGATGAAGAGCGTTACAGCGACGCCGACGCCCAGCCGGTCAGCGACCCGCACCAGATCCAGCACGACGCGCTCGACCGCCTCAAGGCCCTGCTCGACAAGCACATGAGCGACAAGGACCTGCTGCTGACCTGGTTCGGCCAGTTCATGACCGAGCCGCGCTACCCGGAACAGATCGTCGGTGAAGAGCTCAGCGAAGAAGAACTGGTCGACGCCTTGGAGCAAGGCGCCATCCTGATCCGCAACCCGAGCGCACGCCTGGCCTGGTCCGAGTTCGAAGACGACCTGCTGCTGTTCGCCAGCGGCCGCAGCTGCCCGCTGCCGGGCAAGCTGCGCGAGCTGCTGAAGCTGGTCTGCGCCGCCGACGCCCTGCACATCGACAACCTGGCCGAGTGGCTGCAGGATGAAGACGGCCTGATGCTGATACAGCAGTTGGTGAAACAAGGAAGCCTGGGGTTTGCCAATGAATAGAATCAGTGTTCGCCTCGCCGACTGGCACAAGGACAACGCCGATATTCGTCGTATTCGCGAAGCCGTGTTCGTTGCCGAACAGCACATTCCGCCAGAACTGGAATTCGACTCGGAAGACCAGGATGCGCTGCATTTCCTGGCCCTGGAAGGCGACTACCCGATCGGCACGGCCCGCCTCCTGGCCGACGGCACCATCGGGCGCATCTCGGTGCTCAAGGACTGGCGTGGGATGAAGGTTGGCGATGCGCTGGTCAATGCGGTGATCGCCGAAGCACAGAACCGCGACCTGAAGCAGCAGATGCTCAGCGCCCAGGTGCATGCCACGCCGTTCTACGAGCGGCTGGGCTTCCGCGTCGTCAGCGAGGAATTCCTCGAAGCCGGCATCCCGCATGTGGACATGGTGCGCGACTCACGCGTCTGATACCTGTACCGGCCTCTTCGCGGGCTTGCCCGCTCCCACAGGTACTGCGCAGATATTCAATATCTGTGGGGTCCTTGTGGGAGCGGGCAAGCCCGCGAAGAGGCCGGCACAGCAAGACACATCTTGCCTGACAAAAACCTGTACATCCATCCAGATAAAACTTGCCTCCGCGCGCTCGCTTGCGCATCCTATCGCCCATCACCCCCGATGAAGCGTCCTCGGCCATGCGCCTGTTCCTTTGTGAAAAACCCTCCCAGGCAAAAGACATCGCCAAGGTGCTCGGCGCCAACCGCAAGGGCGACGGCTGCTGGCAAGGCACCGACGTCTGCGTGACCTGGTGCATCGGCCACCTGCTGGAAACCGCCCCGCCCGACAGCTACGACGAACGCTACAAGCGCTGGAACCTGGCCGACCTGCCGATCATTCCGCAACAATGGAAGATGCTGGTCAAGCCCAAGACCGCCAGCCAGTTCAAGGCGGTCAAGCGCCTGCTCGGCGAAGCGCGGGAACTGGTGATCGCCACCGACGCCGACCGTGAAGGCGAAATGATTGCCCGCGAACTGGTCGAGCATTGTCGTTATCGCGGCCCGGTGCAGCGCCTGTGGTTGTCGGCACTGGACGACGCCTCCATCCGCAAGGCCCTGGCCCGCCTGCTACCGGGCCACCAAACCTTCAACCTGTACCACTCGGCGCTGGGGCGCTCCCGCGCCGACTGGCTGATCGGCATGAACATGAGCCGGTTGTTCACCTTGCTGGGCCGCCAGTCCGGCTACCAGGGCGTGCTACCGGTAGGCCGGGTGCAAACACCGACCTTGCGCCTGGTGGTCGACCGCGACCGCAGCATCGCCGGCTTCATACCGGTGCCGTTCTGGGCCATCGACGTGCAACTGGAACATGCCGGTCAACAATTCAACACCCAGTGGCGCGCCCCCGAGGACGCCTGCGACGACCAGGGCCGCTGCCTGAAGCAGGAGCTGGCACAGCAGGCCGCTGCCGACATCCACCAGGCCGGTACCGCACGGGCCAGCAAGGTGGCCACCGAGCGCGTGCGGGAAGCCGCACCCCTGCCCTTCGACCTGGGCACCCTGCAGGAGCTGTGCTCGAAAAAGTTCGGCCTCGGTGCCCAGGAAACCCTCGACATAGCCCAGGCCCTGTACGAAGCCCACAAGCTGATCACCTACCCGCGCAGCGACTGCGGCTACCTGCCGCAAAGCCAGCACGCCGAGGCGCCGGCCATCCTCGCCGCGCTGCAACGGGCCGATGCCAGCCTGGCAGCGCTGCAGGCTCATCTGCAGCCGCAGCGCCGCTCACGGGCCTGGAACGATGCCAAGGTCAGCGCCCACCACGGCATCATCCCGACCGCCGCCGCCAGCGACCCAACGCGCCTGCCGGCCAAGCACAAGGCGGTGTATACCCTGATCCGCGCCCGCTACCTGGCGCAGTTCCTGCCCAACCACGAGTACGACCGTACCCAGGCCGACTTCGACTGCGCCGGCCACGCCCTGCGCGCGGTGGGCAAGCAGATCGTCGAACCCGGCTGGCGCCGCGCCCTGCCCGAGGCACTGGCCCCGGCCAAGGGCCGCGAAGCACTACCGGCCCAGGTGCTGCCAGCGCTGCGCGAGGGCCAGGACTGCGCAGTGCATAGCCTGCAACTGAAAGACCTGTGGACCCAGCCGCCCAAGCCGTTTACCGAGGGCGACCTGATCAAGGCGATGAAGAATGTGGCCAAGCTGGTGGAAGACCCGCGGCTGAAACAGAAGCTCAAGGAAACCACCGGCATCGGCACCGAAGCCACCCGTGCCAGCATCATCCAGGGCCTGCTCGACCGTGGTTACCTGGTGAAGCATGGCAAAGCCCTGTCCGCCACACCTGCTGCGTTCAGCCTGATCGACGCCGTGCCCCGTGCGATTGCCGACCCCGGCACCACGGCAATCTGGGAGCAGGCGCTGGACATGGTGCAGAGCGGTGAAATGACACTGGAAGAATTCGTCGCCCGGCAGTCGGCGTGGATGGGCAAGCTGGTGGAGCGCTGCAGCGGTATGCGCATGACTATCAGCGGGCCAGCAGCCGGGGCTGCGCCACCCTGGAAGAAGAAGCGCCGAAGTGGTGGGAAAAGCAAGGCGGCTGGAAGAAAAGCGGCCGCCAGCAAGCCGCGACAGCCCAGGAAAAAAGCCTCAACCTGAATCCTTTTGCCATGAGTAGCCCTATCGCTGGCAAGCCAGGCAAACCACAAAACGTAGCCGACGCATTGGCATCATGAAATTTAACTGCTAACTTTTCATGAAAATAATCACAATAATTTTCATGAGAGGCTTGCATGTTCAAGCAATCCGCCCAGCACGTCGCCACGTATTATGCCCAGACCTACCCCGCCAGCATCCCCCTGCGCCCCACCCTGCAAGGTAGCCACGCCACCGAGGTGCTGATCATCGGCGCCGGCTTCAGCGGCCTGCACACCGCCCTGCGCCTGGCCCAGGCAGGCAAGCGCGTGACGCTGCTGGAGGCCAGCCGCGTGGCCTGGGCTGCGTCCGGGCGTAACGGTGGCCAGGCCCTGCTCGGTTGGTCATGCGACATGCCGCCGCTGGAAAAAGCCCTGGGTCTCGAGCGCAGCCGACGCCTGTGGGCCAGCATGTGCTGGGCCGCCGACGAAATGCGCGAACTACCGCAGCGGCATGGCTTCGACATCGACTATCGGCCAGGCAGCCTGTGGACCGCCGTGATGCCACGCCGGGTGAAAATGCTTGAACAGGCCTTGCACGAGGCTGAACACACATGGGGCTACGACGCCCTGCGCCTGATTGGCCGCGACGAGCTGCCACAGTGGATCGACAGCCCGCGCTACCAGGCTGCACTGTATGACGCCAATGGCGCGCATCTCAACCCGCTGAAACTGGCCCAGGGCCTGGCCAGCACCCTCGAGGCTGCGGGCGGGGGCATCTTCGAGCAAAGCCAGGTGCTGGCCTACGCGCCGAGTGGCAACGGCTATGTCGCACGCACCGCCGGCGGCGAGGTACGTTGCGACGTGCTGGTGCTGGCCTGCAATGCCTACATCGACCAGCTCGACCGCAACCTGTCGCGGCGCTTGTTGCCGGTCGGCTCCTACCAGGTCGCCACCGCGCCACTGGATGCCGAGTTCGCCCAGTCGCTGCTGCCACGCAACAGTTGCGTGATCGACAACCAGTTCGTGCCCGACTACTTCCGCCTCACCCCAGACCACCGCCTGCTGTTCGGTGGCGGCTGCACCTACCTCGGCGGTATTCCCAGGGACGTCGCCAGCGCCACCCGCCCCTACCTGGAACGGGTGTTCCCACAACTGGCCGGGGTGGCCATCGATTACGCCTGGGGCGGCCATATCGACTGCAGCATGCAGCGTACCCCGGACGTCGGTCGTGAAGGCCAGCGCTACTGGTTGCAAGGTTTTTCCGGGCATGGCGTGCTGCCGACCCTGGCCGCCGCGCGGGCGGTGAGTGACGCCATCCTCGGTGACGATGACCTGCTTTCGCTGTACCAAGGCCTCGACAATGGCCGCTTCCCGGGCGGCGACCTGCTGGCCGCACCGCTGGAAGCCGCCGCCAAGGCCTGGTACCGCATGCGCGACCGCATCTGAGGGCATCTGTGTCGCCTACGCAGGCGACACAAAATCCCGATAGCCGCCCAGATCCCGCCTATGCTCAATAGCTCCCTTCGGTTCCTGCCGCACAGGAGACACGACCATGAGCTATGTAACCACGCAGGACGGCGTACAGATCTTCTACAAGGACTGGGGCCCGCGCGATGCGCCGGTCATTCACTTCCATCACGGCTGGCCGTTGAGCGCCGATGACTGGGACGCGCAGATGCTGTTCTTCCTCGCCCACGGTTACCGAGTGGTCGCCCACGACCGCCGTGGCCATGGCCGCTCCAGCCAGGTCTGGGACGGCCATGACATGGACCACTACGCCGACGACGTGGCAGCGGTGGTCGCCCACCTGGGGATCCAGGGCGCCGTGCATGTCGGCCATTCGACCGGTGGCGGCGAAGTGGTGCGCTACATGGCCCGCCACCCCGGCGACAAGGTCGCCAAGGCCGTGCTGATTGCCGCCGTGCCGCCACTGATGGTACAGACAGCGGCCAACCCGGGCGGCCTGCCCAAGTCGGTGTTCGACGGCTTCCAGACCCAGGTCGCCAGCAACCGCGCACAGTTCTATCGGGATGTGCCGGCTGGGCCGTTCTATGGCTACAACCGCCCCGGTGTCGAAGCCAGCGAGGGCATCATCGGCAACTGGTGGCGCCAGGGCATGATCGGCAGCGCCAAGGCCCATTACGATGGCATCGTGGCGTTTTCCCAGACCGACTTCACCGAAGACCTGAAGGGCATCACCCAGCCGGTGCTGGTGATGCATGGCGACGATGACCAGATCGTGCCGTATGAAAACGCCGGGTTGCTGTCGGCGAAGCTGCTGCCCAACGGCACGCTGAAGACGTACAAGGGTTACCCGCATGGCATGCCGACCACCCATGCCGATGTGATCAATGCGGACCTGCTGGCGTTTATCCGTAGCTGATGTGATCGCCTGCACCGACCTCTTCGCGGGTAAACCCGCTCCCACAGGTACTGCACAGCTCTTGAAATGTGCACGTAACCTGCAGGAGCGGGTTTACCCGCGAAAGGGCCGGCACTGGCAACCCATACACCTCAGGATTAACATGTTTCCCTTCTAGCGCGGCCCTTTGCCGCCCCTTGCCTCCCTGCCTGCCAAGAAACCATGCCCTTCGAACTCACCGTAGAACCGCTCACCCTGCTGATCCTGGCGCTGGTCGCCTTTGTCGCCGGTTTCATCGACGCCATCGCCGGCGGCGGCGGCCTGCTCACCACCCCTGCACTGCTCACCGCCGGCATGCCACCCCATCTGGTGCTGGGCACCAACAAGCTCAGTTCCACATTCGGCTCGGCGACAGCGGGTTTCACCTACTACAAACGCAAGCTGTTCCACCCCGCGCAATGGCGCCCGGCATTGTTCGCCACCCTGACCGGGGCCCTGCTCGGTGCAGTGATCGCCCACTACATGCCAGCCGAATGGCTGAACAAGATGCTGCCGGTGATCGTCTTCGCCTGTGGCGTCTACCTGCTGTTCGGCGGCACGCCCAAGGCACCGCTCGATGCCGACGCCCCGATCAGGAAGAAATGGCAGCTGCCCCAAGGCTTCACCCTGGGCTTCTACGACGGCGTCGCCGGCCCGGGTACCGGGGCGTTCTGGACCGTCAGCACCCTGCTGCTGTACCCCATCGACCTGGTGCGCGCCAGCGGTGTGGCACGCAGCATGAACTTCGTCAGCAACATCGCGGCGCTGACGGTGTTCATCATCTCCGGGCAGGTGGACTATATCGTCGGCCTGTGCATGGGCCTGTCAGTGATGGTGGGCGCCTTCTTTGGTGCACGCACGGCGATCAGCGGCGGCAGCAAGTTCATCCGCCCGGTATTCATCACCGTGGTGCTGGCCTTGACCGTGCGCCTGGCGTGGCAGCACTGGTTCGGGCAGGCCTGATGGGCTGTGATACCCCTGCTTACCCGCCCTATCTGCGCGAGAAATGTCCTCCGCCGTCGTTGCAGGACTTGGCAATGGAATGACCATTGCCTGCGCCCTGCGCCTAGTCGGAGAACATTTCTCACTGCAGCTAGGACGGGAAAGCAGGGATATCACAGCCCAGCCGCCGTGCAACGTAGAGGTCGATAAGGTAGCGGGCGATGGAGCGCCCGGCCGGCAGCGGCGGCAGGTCGTGGACACTGAACCACCTGGCATCCTCGATCTCGTCCGGCTGCATGACGATATCGCCCCCGGCGTATTCGGCATGAAAGCCCAGCATCATCGAGTGCGGGAACGGCCAGCACTGGCTGCCCACGTACTGGATGTTCTTCACCTCCACCGCCACTTCCTCGCGCACTTCGCGCACCAGGCAATCTTCGGCCGACTCGCCCGGTTCGGCGAAGCCTGCCAGGGTGCTGTACACCCCGCTGACGAAGCGCGGCGAGCGCGCCAGCAACACTTCATCGCCACGGGTCACCAGCACGATCATGCTCGGCGAAATGCGCGGGTAGCTGCGCAGGTCGCAGGGCTGGCAGTACATCGCCCGCTCCCAGCGGATCTGTGTCATCGCCTGGCCGCAACTGCCGCAGAAGCGGTGCTCGCGCGCCCAGGTGCCGATCTGTGCGGCGTAGCCCAGCACCTTGTAGGTGTCGAAGTCGCCTTCGAGCATGAACGCACGCAGGCCACGCCAGGCACAACCTGGCATCTCGCTGGCGCTGCGCAGCTCCAGGAGGAACACCGGCTGGCCATCGAAGTGGCCGATGCCATGCTCGCACAGCACATCCAGGTCCTGGCGCTTGAGCCAGTCGCGGGAGAACAGCGCGCCGTTGGCGTCCACCAGGAACCCTTCCGGGCTGCGGGCCACGGCCAGGCCCCCGGTGATCTGCGGGTCGAGTACTGCAGTAGTCCAGCGTGCTGACATGTCGGGGATCCTTTACTGCGCGTCCCCCGGCCCGGTCAGTCGGCGAACGTCGGTTTCTGTTTGCTCATGTGCGCCGCCACGGCCACGCGCAGGTCTTCAGACTGCAGCATCGCGGCGTTCCAGGTGGCGATGTATTCCAGGCCATCGTCGATGCGATGGTCACGCATGTAGCTGAGCATCTCCTTGGTGCCGGCCACGGCGATCGGTGATTTTGCGGCAATCTCGCCGGCGAGGGCAAAGACCCCGTCCAGCAGCGCGGCCTGATCATCATAGACCCGGTTGACCAGGCCGATGCGCAGCGCCTCTGCAGCCTCGACATTGCGCCCGGTGAAGGCCAGCTCACGCATCATGCCGTCCCCGATGATACGAGGCAAACGTTGCAGTGTGCCGACATCGGCAGCCATGCCCATGTCGATCTCCTTGATCGAGAATTGCGCGTCGGCGCTGCAGTAACGCATGTCGCAGGCCGAGATGAGGTCGATGGCGCCGCCGATGCAATAGCCTTGCACAGCGGCCAGAACCGGCTTGCGGCACTGGTCCACGGCATTGAACGACGCCTGCAGGCGCAGGATGGTACTGCGCAGGAAGCGCGCGTTACGGCCGACGTCCTTGCCCATCTGCCCGGCCAGCGAGGCCAGCATCATCAGGTCGATGCCGGCGGAAAAATGCTTGCCGGCGCCGCTGAGCACCACTACCCGCACCGCGTCGGTATCGTCTACCCACTGGAAGATATCGATGATCTCTTCCCAGAAGGCGGCGTTCATCGCATTGACCTTCTCCGGGCGGTTGATCTGGACATGGGCAATGTTGTCGGTCAGTTCGACCTTGAATGCGCTGTACTCGGTCACGGGCGGCACTCCTGGAGGTGACAGGTTCATGCCACGGATGGTAACCCAGCCCGATGGCCGTACTTGTGCCAAAAACGGGACTGTATGCCTTGCCTAAGACGCGCCGATCCGGCACCGTTCGCCATCGCCGAATCATAAGGATACAAATTCATGTCGCGCTCCCTGACTGGCGCCCTCGCCCACAGCTTCCTGGGCCAGTCGCCGCTTTGGTACAAGGCCGTCATCTGCCTGTTCCTGGTACTCAACCCGCTGCTGCTGGCCACCCTTGGCCCGGTCGCCGCGGGCTGGGCGCTGGTGCTCGAGTTCATCTTCACCCTGGGCATGGCCCTGAAATGCTACCCGCTGATGCCCGGCGGGCTGCTGCTGGTCGAAGCGCTGCTGTTGCAGATGACCACCCCGCAAGCCCTGTACGAAGAGCTGCAGCACAACTTCCCGGTCATCCTGCTGCTGATGTTCATGGTCGCCGGCATCCACTTCATGAAGGAACTGCTGCTGTTCCTGTTCTCGCGCATTTTGCTCGGGGTGCGTTCGAAGGCAATCCTGGCATTGCTGTTCTGCGTGCTGTCGGCCTTTCTCTCGGCGTTTCTCGACGCACTGACCGTGACCGCCGTGATCATCAGCGCCGCGGTCGGCTTCTATGCGGTGTACCACCGTGTTGCCTCCGGGGCCAACCCACGCGAAGACGTTGCGCTGGACAGCGACCAGCAGGTCGCGGCACTGCACCGTGAACACCTCGACCAGTTCCGTGCCTTCCTGCGCAGCCTGTTGATGCATGGCGCGGTGGGCACTGCCCTGGGCGGTGTCTGCACCCTGGTGGGCGAGCCGCAGAACCTGCTGATCGGCCACGAAATGGGCTGGCATTTTGCCGATTTCTTCCTCAAGGTGGCGCCGGTATCGCTACCGGTACTGGCTGCCGGCCTGCTGACCTGCGTGCTGCTGGAGAAGCTGCGCCTGTTCGGTTACGGCACACTGATGCCCGAGCCGGTGCGCCAGGTGCTGGCCGCCTACGCCGCCGAGGACGATGCCGCACGCACCCCCGCCCAGCGCATCGCGCTGTGGGTGCAAGGCTTCGCCGCGCTGATCCTGATCGTCTGCCTGGGGTTGCACGTTGCCGAAGTCGGCCTGATCGGCCTGATGGTGATCGTGCTGATCACCGCGTTCACCGGTATCACCGATGAACACCGCCTGGGCCGCGCCTTCCAGGACGCCATGCCGTTCACCGCGTTGCTGGTGGTGTTCTTCGCCGTCGTGGCGGTGATCCACCAGCAGCAGCTGTTCAGCCCGCTGATTACCTGGGTACTGGCCCTGCCGGCCGAACAGCAGCCAGGCATGCTGTACCTGGCCAATGGCTTGCTTTCGGCGATCAGCGACAACGTGTTCGTCGCCACCATCTACATCACCGAAGTGAAGCAGGCGTTTGTCAATGGCGGCATGAGCCGCGAGCATTTCGAGACCCTGGCGGTGGCGATCAACACCGGCACCAACCTGCCCAGCGTGGCGACCCCGAACGGCCAGGCTGCGTTCCTGTTCCTGCTGACCTCGGCGATCGCGCCGCTGATCCGGCTGTCGTATGGGCGCATGGTATGGATGGCCTTGCCCTATACCGTGGTAATGGGTGGGCTGGGCTGGTGGGCGGTGACCTACTGGCTGTGAGGCAGCCTGCAGCGGCCCAGTCGATCAGGCGGCTGTCATTCGACTATCCTCGCCCGGCAGGCGCGCGCCGGCGAGGTGCAGTCCGGTTCGCGCTGAAAAGCGCAATCCCGTACAACTTTTGCCGCGCGCCCGCATCGAAACACAGGTGAGCCCTACCCATTGCAAGGAGGTCGACATGGCACTACGCACCCCGCTGCTGCTTTCCTGCCTGACCCTGGCCCTGCTCGGCTGCGCCGGCAACGACCACCCGGCGCCGCCGCATACCCAGCAGGTTGACCTGCAACGCTACCAGGGCACCTGGTACGAACTGGCGCGCTTGCCGATGTTCTTCCAGCGCAACTGCGTGCAGTCCGAGGCGCACTATGGCCTGCGGGCCGACGGCCGCGTCGACGTGACCAACCGCTGCCGGGAAAAGGACGGCCAGTGGAATGAAGCCAGGGGTATCGCCGAAGCCCAGCAACCAGGCAGTACCGACAAGCTCTGGGTGCGCTTCGACAACTGGTTCAGCCGCCTGGCACCCGGCCTGACCAAGGGCGAGTACTGGGTGCTGTACCACGACCAGGATTACCGCGTGGCCCTGGTCGGCCACCCCAACCGCGAGTACCTGTGGCTGCTCTCACGCACGCCGGCCATCCCCGACCAGACACGAGAGCAGCTGCTGGATATCGCCCGCGAGCAGGGCTACGACACCAGCGAACTGATCTGGCGCCAGGCGGATGCCGAAGCGCGCCCCTGAAACCACAGGACGGCTCGGCCAGCCGGCCCGGGCATCACCAAGGAGTTGTAATGGATCTGTTGTTCCTCGGCACCTCCGCCGGGGTGCCCACCAAGGCACGCAATGTCAGCGCCACGGCTGTGATCGAAGCCACGGGCAGCCACTGGTACCTGGTCGACTGTGGCGAAGGCACCCAGCACCGGCTGCTGCATACACCGCTTTCGATCCGCGACCTGCGGGCGATCTTCATCACCCATGTACATGGCGACCACTGCTTCGGCCTGCCGGGCCTGCTGGCCAGCGCCGGCATGAGCGGACGCACCCAGCCACTTGACCTGGTGCTGCCCGTTGCCCTGCACGAATGGGTCCGGCAGGGGCTGGCGGCCAGCGACACCTTCCTGCCGTTCGAACTGCGCCTGCTGGCGGTGGAGGACCTGCTGGAATGGCACAGTGAGGCGATGCACGTGACTACCGTGCAGCTGTCGCACCGGGTCCCGAGCGTCGCGTTCGTGTTCACCGAACTCAACCCCGAACCCCGCCTGGATATCGCGCGCCTGGAAGCCGAAGGCGTCCCCCGCGGGCCGCTGTGGGGCGACCTGGTCAAGGGCCTGGCGGTGGAGCACGGCGGGCGGATGCTGCACGGCCGGGATTACCTGCGCCCGTCCCGTCCGCCACGGCGCGTGATCGTGTGCGGCGACAACGACACCCCAGAACTGCTGGCCGACGCGGCCAGGGGCGCGGACGTGCTGGTGCACGAAGCCACGTTCACCCAGCCAGTGGTGGCACGTACCGGGGTCACCTTCGGCCACAGCACCGCCGCAGCGGTGGCGCGCTTTGCCGAAGCGGCTGGCGTGCGCAACCTGGTGCTCACCCACTTCAGCGCCCGCTACCAGCCGGACCCACGGCGCAGCCCGAGCATCGTCGATATACGTGACGAAGCCGCTGCCCATTACAGCGGCCACCTGACCCTGGCGCAGGACCTGCAGCGCTATCACATCGGGCGCGATGGCAGCCTTGAACCGAGCGGATGACTGCCCCGGCGACGTGCCCGCGCTGCCGAGGCGGCGTTGCTAAGCCGCCAGGCGCCCGCTGGCAATCGCCTCCGACGCCGCCAGCATCGCGCGCAGCAACACCGCGCAGCCCGCCGCCAGGTCCTCGGGGCTGGCGTTCTCGATTTCGTTGTGGCTGATGCCGTTCTCGCAAGGCACGAAAATCATCCCCGCCGGGCCCATTTCGGCAAGGAAGATCGCGTCGTGCCCTGCCCCGCTGACGATGTCCATGTGCGGCAGGCCCAGCGCCTCGGCGGATGCACGCACGGCATCGACACAGCCTTTGTCGAAGTACAACGCCGGGAAGTCTGCCGTCGGCACCAGTGTGTGGCTCAAGCCGTGCCTGGCACAGGTCGCCTCGATCACGGCACGCACGTCACTGATCATCGCATCCAGTTGCTCACCCTCCAGGTGGCGGAAGTCCAGGGTCATGCGTACTTCGCCGGGGATTACGTTGCGCGAGCCGGGGTAGGCCTGCAGGCAACCCACCGTGCCACAGGCATGCGGCTGGTGGCCCAGGGCGGTACGGTTGACCGCTTCGACCACGGCGGCGGCGCCGACCAGGGCGTCCTTGCGCAGGTGCATGGGGGTCGGGCCGGCATGGGCTTCGACGCCGCGCAGGGTCAGGTCGAACCATTTCTGGCCAAGGGCACCCAGTACCACGCCGATGGTCCTGGCCTGGTCTTCGAGGATCGGCCCTTGCTCGATGTGCGCTTCGAAATAGGCCCCGACCGGGTGGCCCTGCACCGCGCGCGGGCCGGCGTAGCCGATGGCGTCCAAGGCCTCGCCGACACTGACGCCCTGGGCATCACGCTTGGCCAGGGTTTCCTCCAGGGTGAACTTGCCGGCGAACACGCCTGAGCCCATCATGCACGGGGCAAAGCGCGAGCCTTCCTCGTTGGTCCACACCACTACTTCCAGTGGTGCTTCGGTGTCCACACCCAGGTCGTTGAGGGTGCGAATCACCTCCAGCCCTGCCATGACCCCGAAGCAGCCATCGAACTTGCCACCGGTGGGCTGGGTGTCGATGTGGCTGCCGGTCATCACCGGCGGCAGCTTGGGGTTACGCCCCGGGCGCCGGGCGAAGATATTACCGACCGCGTCGATGCTCACCGTACAGCCGGCGGCTTCGCACCATTGCACGAACAGGTCGCGGGCCTGGCGGTCGAGGTCGGTCAGGGCCAGGCGGCAGACACCGCCCTTGGCAGTGGCACCGAGGCGTGCCAGGTCCATCAGCGATTGCCACAGGCGGGCGCTGTCGATATGCCGGGCGCTGCTGTCGAGGATCTCTTGGACTGGGGTCACGGGTTTCTCCTTCAGGCTTTGTTGTTGTCTGTGCCGGCCTCTACGCGGGCACCCTGCGAAGCAGCACACGCGGTCTCAAGGCAAAGGCTTGGCCACCTGCGCCGGGCTGCGCGCCAGCACCCCGGCGAACAGGTAGTACAGCCCCCCTCCCAGCAGCGAGCCGGTGAACCAGCCATAGTCGTAGAACCAGCTGAAGCTGCTGTTGCCGATGGCCATCAGCGTCAACGCGACCGGCAAGGCAAAGGCGGCAAAGCCGGCCCAGTTCCATGCCGGGTACACGTCGTCGCGGTACAGCCCGGCCAGGTCCAGCTGTTGCCGGCGGACCAGGAAGTAGTCCACCACCATGATCCCGGCGATCGGCCCCAGCAGGCTGGAATAGCCCAGCAACCAGTTGGAGTACACGCTCTCCAGGCTCAGGTCGGAGACGATCCAGCCCAGCTTCTTGAGCAACTCATGGCCCATCAGCGCCAGGCCGATGAAACCGGTCAGCCACACCGCGCGGCTGCGCCCGATCAGGCGCGGGGCGATGTTCTGGAAGTCGTTGGTCGGCGACACGATGTTCGCCGCGGTGTTGGTCGACAGCGTGGCGATCACGATCAAGGCCATGGCCAGGGCCACCCAGAACGGGCTGTGGATCTTGCCGATCAGGCTGACCGGGTCGGCCACGGTCTCGCCTACCAGGGATGCCGAGGCGGCGGTCAGCACCACGCCCAGGGCGGCGAACAGGAACATGGTCAGCGGCAGGCCGAAGATCTGCCCGAGAATCTGGTCCTTCTGGCTGCGGGCGTAACGGCTGAAGTCGGGGATGTTCAGCGACAGCGTGGCCCAGAAGCCGACCATGGCGGTGAGCCCGGCGCAGAAGTAACCGAGCATGCTGGCGCCGGCCGGGCGCTTGGCCGGCTGGGCCAGCAGCTCGGTCATCGACATGTGCGGCAAGGCCCACAACAGCAGGCCGACGCCCACCGCCACCAGCAGTGGTGCCGACAGCGTTTCCAGCCACTTGATCGACTCGGCACCGCGCAGCACCACCCACAGGTTCAGGCACCAGAAGATCATGAAGCCGAGCACCTCGCCGGTACCGCCCAAGGCCTTCCAACCGTCGAATACCGAGCCGAGGAACAGGTGAATGGCCAGGCCACCGAACAGGGTCTGGATGCCGAACCAGCCGCAGGCGACCACCGCGCGGATCAGGCACGGTACATTGGAGCCGAGGATGCCGAACGACGAACGCAGCAGCACCGGGAACGGGATGCCGTACTTGGTGCCGGGAAAGGCGTTGAGGGTGAGCGGGATCAGTACGATCAGGTTGGCCAGCAAGATCGCCAGCAAGGCCTCGCCCACGCTGAGGCCGAAGTACGCGGTGAGCACGCCGCCAAGGGTATAGGTGGGTACGCAGATGGACATGCCCACCCACAGCGCGGTGATGTGCCATTTGTTCCAGGTGCGCTGGTGCACCTTGGTCGGGGCGATGTCGTGGTTGTAGCGCGGGCTGTCGAGGACATCGCTGCCCTCGGACAGCTCGAACAGGCCACCCTGCTCGACCACTTCCGATCTGCTCTGCTGCATGGGGCTTTCTCCAGATGTTCTTTTAGTTCTTTGCTCATCGGCTTGATGCGATGGCCGGAGTACACGCGTTATGTGCTTGAAAATCTCGACCAGAATTTCATCTTGTCAAGTCAGTCAACGTCCATGAAAACCCCGACATCAGCGCAACCATGGAAATTAATCGTTATTTTTCAGTAGTTTAAAAACCATAAAATTAATAGGAAAATTTTCTTGCTGAATGCCGGATCAGCATCTAGCCTCGATTCTTGTCAGGCATGACAGGATCAATCGCCCTGCCCGCCTGCCCCTGACAATTCCAAGAACCGGCCCAGACCGGTCAGCCTGCGAGGAAGACGGCATGTCCCTGTTGATCCGTGGCGCCACCGTGGTCACTCACGAAGAAAGCTACCCCGCCGATGTCCTGTGTGCCGATGGCCTGATCCGCGCCATCGGGCAGAACCTCGAGCCGCCCAGCGGCTGCGAGATCCTCGACGGCAGCGGCCGCTACCTGATGCCCGGCGGTATCGACCCGCACACGCACATGCAATTGCCGTTCATGGGCACCGTGGCCAGCGAGGACTTCTTCAGCGGCACCGCTGCCGGCCTGGCCGGGGGCACCACCTCGATCATCGACTTCGTCATCCCCAACCCGCAGCAATCGTTGCTGGAGGCGTACCACACCTGGCGTGGCTGGGCGCAGAAAAGCGCCAGCGACTATGGCTTCCACGTCGCCATCACCTGGTGGAGCGAGCAGGTGGCGGAAGAAATGGGCGAGCTGGTCGCCAGGCATGGGGTGAACAGCTTCAAGCACTTCATGGCCTACAAGAATGCCATCATGGCCGCCGACGACACCCTGGTGGCCAGCTTCGAACGCTGCCTGCAACTGGGTGCGGTGCCCACCGTGCATGCCGAGAACGGCGAGCTGGTGTACCACCTGCAGAAAAAACTGCTGGCCCAGGGCCTGACCGGACCGGAAGCGCACCCGTTGTCGCGCCCCTCGCAAGTCGAGGGCGAGGCCGCCAGCCGCGCCATCCGCATTGCCGAAACCCTCGGTACGCCGCTGTACCTGGTGCACGTTTCCAGCCGCGAAGCGCTGGATGAAATTGCCTATGCCCGCGGCAAGGGCCAGCCGGTATACGGCGAAGTACTGCCCGGCCACCTGCTGCTGGATGACAGCGTCTACCGCGACCCGGACTGGGCCACCGCCGCCGGCTATGTGATGAGCCCGCCGTTCCGCCCGCGCGAACACCAGGAGGCCCTGTGGCGCGGCCTGCAGGCGGGCAACCTGCACACCACCGCCACCGACCACTGCTGCTTCTGCGCCGAGCAGAAAGCCATGGGCCGCGATGACTTCAGCCGGATTCCCAACGGCACGGCTGGCATCGAGGACCGCATGGCAGTGCTGTGGGATGCCGGGGTCAACAGTGGGCGCCTGTCGATGCACGAGTTCGTCGCCCTGACCTCCACCAACACGGCAAAAATCTTCAACCTGTTCCCGCGCAAGGGCGCCATCCGCGTGGGTGCCGATGCCGACCTGGTGCTGTGGGACCCGCAAGGTACCCGCACCCTCTCGGCCAAGACCCACCATCAGCAGGTGGACTTCAACATCTTCGAAGGCCGCACTGTGCGCGGCATCCCCAGCCACACCATCAGCCAGGGCAAGCTGCGCTGGGCTGATGGCGACCTGCGCGCAGAAGCAGGTGCGGGGCGCTATGTGCAACGGCCGGCGTATCCATCGGTGTATGAGGTGCTCGGGCGCAGGGCCGAAGTGCAGCGGCCGACGCCGGTTCAACGCTGAGGCCATCGGGCTGCGCAGCGCCCCCGACCACCCGCGCAATCCTTGTTGCCTGCATCCAAAAAAAAATAGAGAGGCTACAACCGTGATCGACGCCCTGAACCACTTGCCGCGCCCCCGGGCCGGTGCCGACCAGTTGGCCGAGCGCTTCAGCGACCTGGCCCCACCCCTCACTGCGCGCCAGGCCGCCGTCGAAAGCGCGCGTTGCCTGTACTGTTACGACGCCCCCTGCGTCAACGCCTGCCCCAGCGAAATCGACATCCCGTCGTTCATCCACCGCATCAGCGACGACAACCTGCAAGGCGCCGCCGAACGCATCCTTTCGGCCAACATCCTCGGCGGCAGCTGCGCCCGCGTCTGCCCCACCGAAATCCTCTGCCAGCAAGCCTGCGTGCGTAACAATGCGCAGGAATGCGCACCGGTGCTGATCGGCCAGCTGCAGCGCTATGCCCTGGACAATGCGCATTTCACCGCGCACCCGTTCCAGCGCTCGCCGGCCACCGGCAAGCGCATCGCCGTGGTCGGTGCCGGCCCGGCCGGGCTGGCCTGCGCCCATCGCCTGGCCATGCACGGGCATGATGTGGTGGTGTTCGAAGCCTGCGACAAGGCCGGTGGCCTGAACGAGTACGGTATCGCCCGCTACAAGCTGGTGGATGACTTCGCCCAGCGTGAAGTGGAGTTTCTGCTGGGCATCGGCGGCATCGAGATTCGGCATGGCCAGCGCCTGGGTGGCAACCTCAGCCTGGGCGAGCTGCGCGACCAGTATGACGCGGTGTTCCTCGGCCTCGGCCTGAATGCCGTGCGCCAGCTGGGCCTGGCCGCGGAGGACGCCCCCGGCCTGCTCGCCGCCACCGAATACATTCGCGAACTGCGCCAGGCCGATGACCTGAGCCAACTGCCACTGGCCGACCGCTGCGTGGTGATCGGTGCCGGCAACACCGCGATCGACATGGCGGTACAGATGAGCCGCCTGGGCGCCCGCGACGTCAACCTGGTGTACCGTCGCGGCCACGCCGACATGGGCGCCACCGGCCATGAGCAGGACATTGCCAAGGCCAACCAGGTACGCCTGCACACCTGGGCGCGCCCCGATGCCGTGCTGCTGGACGACAGCGGCAAGGTGCGCGGCATGCGCTTTGCCCGCACCGAGCTGGCTGAAGGTCGCCTGCGCGACAGCGGCGAAACCTTCGAGCTGGCCGCCGATGCCATCTTCAAGGCCATCGGCCAGCGCTTCGACGACAGCAGCCTCGGCGACCCGCTGGCGGCACAACTGGCCCGCGACGGCGAGCGCATTCGGGTCGATGCAAACATGCAGACCAGCCTGCCGGGCATCTACGCCGGTGGCGACTGCACCGCCCTGGGCCAGGACCTGACCGTCCAGGCCGTACAACACGGCAAGCTGGCCGCCGAAGCCATCCATGCCCGACTCATGCTCAATGTGGAGGCAGCGTAAATGGCCGACCTGTCGATCGAATTTGCCGGTATCAAGGCACCCAACCCATTCTGGCTGGCCTCCGCCCCGCCAACCGACAAGGCCTACAACGTGGTACGTGCCTTCGAGGCCGGCTGGGGCGGCGTGGTGTGGAAGACCCTCGGCGAGGACCCGGCGGCGGTCAACGTATCGTCGCGCTATTCGGCGCACTATGGCCCGAATCGCCAGGTGCAGGGCATCAACAACATCGAGTTGATCACCGACCGTTCGCTGGAGATCAACCTGCGCGAAATCACCCAGGTGAAGCAGGACTGGCCCGACCGTGCGCTGATCGTGTCGCTGATGGTGCCGTGCGTGGAAGAGTCATGGAAGTTCATCCTGCCGCTGGTGGAAGCCACCGGGGCTGATGGCATCGAGCTGAACTTCGGCTGCCCGCACGGCATGCCGGAGCGAGGCATGGGCGCGGCGGTAGGCCAGGTGCCGGAGTACGTGGAGATGGTCACCCGCTGGTGCAAGACGTATTGCGCGCTGCCAGTGATCGTCAAGCTCACGCCGAATATCACCGACATCCGCCAGTCGGCCCGCGCCGCGCACCGTGGCGGCGCCGATGCGGTGTCGTTGATCAACACCATCAACTCCATCACCAGTGTCGACCTGGAGCGCATGGTCGCCCACCCCATCGTCGGCGACCAGAGCACCCATGGCGGCTACTGCGGTTCGGCAGTCAAGCCGATCGCCCTGAACATGGTGGCGGAAATCGCCCGCGACGTGCAAACCCGTGGTTTGCCGATCTGCGGCATTGGCGGTATCGGCAACTGGCGCGATGCCGCCGAATTCATCGCCCTGGGCAGTGGTGCCGTGCAGGTGTGCACGGCGGCGATGCTGCATGGCTTCCGTATCGTCGAAGACATGAAGGATGGCCTGGCACGCTGGATGGACCAGCATGGGCATCGCAACCTCGAGGCGTTCCGTGGCCAGGCGGTGGCGCATACCACCGACTGGAAGTACCTGGACATGAACTACCAGTCGGTGGCGCACATCAACCAGCAGGCGTGCATAGGTTGCGGGCGCTGCCACATCGCCTGCGAGGACACTTCGCACCAGGCCATTGCCAGCACGCTGAAGGCAGATGGCACGCATGCCTACAACGTGGTGGAAGAGGAATGCGTCGGCTGTAACCTGTGCCAGATCACCTGCCCGGTGGAGAACTGCATCGAGATGGTGGCTCAAAACACTGGCAAGCCTTATTTGAACTGGACGCAGGATCCGCGCAACCCCTATCGCGAGGCCAGCTGACACTGATTGGGGCTGCTGCGCAGCCCTTCGCGGGCTTGCCCGCTCCCACAGGTTCCGCGCCGCTCTCAAGGGCTGCCGAGACCCTGTGGGAACGGGCATGCCCGCGAAGGGCCGCGCAGCGGCCCCAATTGCCTGTTCAAGGCTCCAGCCCGATCCCCCGCAGGATCACGCTGGTCACCGTCTGCACCGCACTTTCAAAAGCCATGTCCGACAACGGCTCCCCACCATTGAGCAACGCCACCTGGTAACCAAAGTCGGCATAGTGCTGGGTCGAGGCCCAGATCATGTACAACAGCGCCGAAGGTTCCACCGCCAGGATGCGCCCCTCCTCCACCCAGCGACGGATCTTGGCTTCCTTGAGCTTGGCCCAGGGCACCAGGCTTTCCGCCAGGTCCGCCCCCAGCAACGGCGCCCCGTGCAGCATCTCCTCGGCCCAGATTTTCGAACCCAGCGGCCGTGAGCGTGAATGGCCCATCTTGGCGCGGATATAGCTGGTCAGTACCACCCGCGGGTCGTCGAAATTCTCGAAGCACAGCGCGTCCTGTTTCCACACCTCCAGCAGATCCTGCAACACCGCGCGGAACAGGTCGTCCTTGGTGCTGAAGTAATAATGCAGGTTGGAACGCGGCAACTCGGCCTGCTCGGCGATATCGCCCATGGAGGTGGCGCCATAGCCCTTCTCGGCAAATACCTTTTCCGCCGCCTGCAGGATCTTGCCGATATTGCGCCGGCGGATTTCGATCTTGTGGTTGGCCATCAGGCTTGCGCCGTCCACACCGCCAGTTCGTAGCCGACCGGGTCGATGACGCTGACATTGAACTCTATGTTGTCGATCTGCCGATCTGTACCGCGAATACCCATGTGTGCTCCGTGCCGAATGGTGTTGGCGCTAGGCTCTGTGTGAAAAGCCTTGATACTCGGTTCGGGTGGTTTCTCGCAACTGCTAAAATGTGCGCCACCTTGTTGCTGACAGGCATGACGTTGATCATTGCCCAAGCCCCCTCGGCAATAGCCAGTCGCCTGTGAAGATGACTGATACGCTTACGGAACTGGAAGGACCTCACGATGTATCTGGTGCGAATCGCGTTGCGCGATGTCCGTTCGATCAAGTCCCTGGACCTGGACTTCCATGCCAGTGCCGGCGGAACGCGTCGCTGGACCTTGCTCCTCGGAGAAAACGGCTGCGGCAAAAGCTCGGTGCTGCGAGCGATTGCATTGCTTCTCGCAGGCAGCGATGCCCTTCCTGAACTGCTCGGCGACCCTGATGCGTGGATCAGGAATGGCGCGAAGAAATGCCGTATTGAAGGAACGCTGGTTACCGCCAAGGGCGAAATCCGAGAGATAGCGCTGGAAATCAACCGTGGTGACGGGATCCGCAAGATCTTCGCCAACAACCATGACTCGCTGGAAGCGCTGGATGCCGCGATTGCCAAAGCCGAGCGCAACTACTTTGTCCTGGCCTACGGTGTTTCCCGTCGCCCACCGGTGATCAACATGCGCGCCACGTTCCCCGATGAACGCTCGCGCGTACCACGGGCGCAAGGTATGGCGACGATGTTTTCGCCAGACGCCAGCCTGGTGTCACTTGAACAGTGGGTGATGGACCTCGATTACCGCAAAGGCCTGTCGTCGATGATGGGCGCGGTCAACGAAGCGCTGGACAAGCTTCTACCCGGCATGCAGTTCTCGCGAATCGACCGGGCCACGCGGCAGATCATGTTCGACACGGTGGATGGCGAAATACCACTCAACCAACTTTCCGATGGTTACCAGAACATGGCCGCCTGGTGTGGCGACCTGCTGTACCGGATCACCGAAACCTTTCCCGACCGCAAGAACCCCCTCAGCACACGCGGGGTGCTGCTGATCGACGAAATCGATCTGCACCTGCATCCGGTGTGGCGGCGTCATCTGGTTGAGTTTCTCTCCAGCACCCTGCCGAACTTCCAGTTCATCGCTACCACCCACTCGGCGCTCACGGCACAGCAGAGTGGTGAAGGTGAACTCTATGTCATCAGACGGGAAGGTGCAGAGGCGACACCTACCCTGGTGCCGTTCATCGGCGAACCGCGCAAGATGATGCTCCATCAACTGCTGATGAGCCCTATGTTCGGTTTGGACTCGCTGGAATCAGTCGAAATTGAAAAGGCTCGCAACGCAGTCAGGGCACTCAGCCTCAAAGACTCGCTCAACAAGCAAGAAGCCGCGCAGCTGAAAGCACTGCAGACAATCCTGAACGAAGCCCCCGAATGGGACGTCATGCCGCACTATGCAAAAGAGCAAGCCGAGTTGATCCGCAGCCTCAAATCTTCATTGCTCAAGAACAAGCGCAAAACCAGGGTATCGCCAGACAAACTCACCGCCATCACCAAAAACCTAGAGCGCGAGCCATGATCAAGGTCTCGCGCACGCGCTCTGCCGTAAAACTCAAGGGCTTTACCGGGACTCAACTGGAAACCAAACTCAACAACCTGGTGCAGTACTACCAGGACGACGGCCATACCGGAACGGTCAACTTCAGGCCCAAGAACCGTCAGGTCTGGGGCCGCGCCAAGCCGCAACTCAAGGTCGAGTCCTGCAACAAGTGCATCTACTGTGAAGCGGACACTGCCGTGGTAGCGCATGGCGACGTCGAACACTTCCGCCCCAAAAGCCAGTACTGGTGGCTGGCGTATTGCTACGACAACTACACGTTCAGCTGCCAGATCTGCAACCAGACCTATAAAGGCGATACGTTTCCGGTGCAGGGCCCAAGGCTCGCGCCGCCTGCAGTGCCGTTAACCCTTCCCAGCGACGGCGCAGCGCTGAAATCCTTGTTGCAGACTATTTGCCCCGATCCAGTCACCACCACGGATGCAGCAGTGGCCCAACTCTACGCGCAGGAGGACGCTGAGCTCATCAACCCCTACGTCGCCGACCCGGAACAGTTCTTTGCCTGGAAAGCCATCCCGGAAACACGCGAAGTCTGGCTGGTCGCCGTAACCGGGTCCAGTCAATCCAGCAGGGCGGTGAAGGCTGCGGAGGACGTGCTCGGGTTGAACCGCCAGGAATTGCTGCGCCTGCGCTGGAATACCTACGAAACGCTGGAGACGCTGGTATTACTTTTTCAGGAAGGTGACTTTGCTGCCGAGCGCCAGCGTGAGTTCTTGCTGCGCATACGAACCCAGGCCGAGGCAGACCGCCCTTTTGCCGGTATGACGCGGTTCTTTCTGAAAAGCTGGGGTCTGCTCTAGCCACCCGGCAGCTGCATGCCAGTCGCCTGTAGTTCAACGCCGGGTCGCCCGGTCCCGTACCGGGCACTGGGCCCGGTGCAAGTTCAGCGCGGTATTGATGATACCGATATGGCTGAATGCCTGCGGGAAGTTGCCGAGCATGCGCTGGCCAACCGGGTCGTACTGCTCGGCCAAAAGGCCGAGGTCGTTGCACAGGCCGGTCAGGCGCTGATACAGGGCCTGGGCCTCGGCCTGGCGGCCCAGCAGCACATACACATCGGCCAGCCAGAACGAACACACCAGGAAGGTGCCCTCGCCGGGCGTGAGGCCATCGCTGCAGCTGTCGCTGTCGTAGCGCAGCAGCAGGCCATGCTTCAGCAGGCGCTGTTCGATCTGCTCCAGGGTGCGCAAAAAGCGCGGGTCATCCACCGGCAGGAAACCGGTCAGGGCGATCTGCAACAAGCTGGCGTCCATTTCACTCGAGCCGTAGGCCTGGACGAAAAACTGGCCGCTGGCATCCAGGCCCTGTGCACACACTTCGCGGCGAATCTGCTCAGCCACCTGGCGATAATGCTGGCCACGCTCGCGGCCCTCCTCGGTGGTGTCGGCCAGCCCCGCGGCACGGTCGAAGGCCACCCAGGCCATGACCTTGGAATGCACGAACTGCTGGCGGCCACCGCGCACCTCCCAGATGCCTTCGTCCGGCTCGCGCCAGATGCGCTCGAGGTAAGGCAGGATCAGCCGGGCGATGGCGGCGCTGCGCGGGTGGCGTGGCAAGCCGCCGTTGATTGCCTGGGCCATGGCATCGGCGAGCTCACCATAGATGTCGAGCTGGGTCTGCGTCGAGGCCGCATTGCCCACACGCACCGGCTGCGAATGCTCGTAGCCGGCCAGCCACGGCAGGGTGTATTCCTGCAGGTCGCGCTCACCGGCCAGGCCATACATGATCTGCATCTGCTCGGGGTTGCCGGCCACCGAGCGCAGCAGCCATTCACGCCAGGCCTGGGCTTCGTCGAAGTAGCCCAGGTTCATGAACGCCAGCAGGGTCATGGTGGCGTCGCGCAGCCAGCAGAACCGGTAGTCCCAGTTGCGTTCGTGGCCGACGCGCTCAGGCAGCGAGGTGGTGACCGCCGCGACGATGCCGCCGGTGGGGGCGTAGGTCATGGCCTTGAGGGTCAGCAGCGAGCGGCGCACCAGGGCACTGTAGGCGCCGACCTCGGGGCAGCGGGCCGCGAAGGTTTGCCACTGGTCGATGGTATCTTTCAGGGCATCGTCGATGTTGCAGTCCGCTTGCACCGGCAGGTGCGATGGCTGGTGACGCAGGCTGAACACCTGCCGCTGGCCCGCCGCGACCCGGAAGCGGGCCACGGTGTGGTGGTCACGCGCTTGCGGCGCCACCGTCGCCGCCAGGACCAGGCGATCAGGCCCGGCCACGGCGCTGAGCGTGAGCGGTGCCACCCGCTCCACCCAAGGTACGCTGCGGCCATAGTCGAAGCGCATGACCAGGTCCATCTCGAAGTTGGTTTCACCCGCCAGGCCCTCGACGATGCGCACCACCGAGTTGACCTCGCCCAATGGCATGAAGTCGAGCACGCGGGCGCGGCCGGTGGCAGTGACCCAGGTGGTCTCCAGCACCAGGGTGTCGTCCAGGTAGCGACGCTCGCTGTGCGCCACCGGGTCGCTGGGGGCCAGGCGCCAACGGCCGTTTTCTTCGTTGCCCAGCAGCGCGGCGAAGACTGCCGGGGCGTCGAAGCGTGGCAGGCACAGCCAGTCGAGCGAACCCTCGCGGCTGACCAGGGCAGCGCTGCGGCAGTTGCCCAGCAGGGCGTAGTCTTCGATGTGGGCAGGCATTGCGGCTCCTTTGTGTGGCTGCCTGTGACGGCCTCTTCGCGGGCTCGCCCGCTCCCACAGATACATCTCTGGCCTTGAAACCATCGATATACCTGTGGGAGCGGGCGTGCCCGCGAAAGCGCCGGCACAGGCTTTACAAAAACCTCACCCCAGGCGATGCCACTCGCGTTTGTCCCGCGCCAGCAGTTCATTGCCGGCCTCGGGCCCGTCTTCACCGGCCGGGTATTCATGCACCTCGCCGCCCTGGGCCCAGGCATCCAGGAATGGCTGCACCGCCCGCCAGCCGTTCTCGATATTGTCGGCGCGCTGGAACAGCGTCTGGTCCCCGGTGAGGCAGTCATAGATCAACGTCTCGTAGCCGGTCGCCGGGGTCATCTTGAAGAAGTCCTTGTAGGCAAAGCCCAGTTCCACGTTTTCCATCACCAGCTCCGGCCCGGGGCGCTTGGCCTGCAGGTCGAACCACATGCCTTCGTTGGGCTGGATCTGGATCTTCAGGTAATTGGGCTTGGGCCGCTCCAGCTCCGACTCGCGGAACTGCGCATACGGCGCGGGCTTGAAGCAGATGGCGATTTCGGTGTCGCGCACGCTCATGCGCTTGCCGGTGCGCAGGTAGAACGGCACCCCGGCCCAACGCCAGTTGTCGATCATCACCTTCAGTGCCACGTAGGTCTCGGTCTGGCTGTCGGGGGCGACGTTGGCCTCCTGGCGGTAACCGGGCAACTGCTTGCGCCCGTGCTTGCCGGCGCGGTACTGGCCACGCACGGAATGCTTCAGGGCCATCTTCGTCGACCATGGGCGAATGGCACCGATCACCTTGGCCTTCTCGCTGCGCACGGCATCGGCGGCGAACGCCGCCGGGGGCTCCATGGCCACCATCGCCAGCAACTGGAACAGGTGGTTGGGCACCATGTCGCGCAGCGCCCCGGTGCTGTCATAAAAAGCACCGCGGGTCTCGACACCGACGGTTTCCGCGGCGGTGATCTGCACGTGGTCGATGTAATGGTTGTTCCAGAACGACTCGAACAGGCCGTTGGAGAAACGGCTGACCAGAATGTTCTGCACCGTCTCCTTGCCCAGGTAATGGTCGATGCGGTAGATCTGCCGCTCGCTCATCACTCTCAACAGGCAGGCATTGAGCGCCTCGGCGCTGGCCAGGTCGGTGCCGAAGGGTTTTTCCACCACCACGCGGCGAAAGCCCCCGGCGGATTCATCGAGCAAGCCGGCCTGCCCCAGGCGCAGGGCGACCTCCGGGAAGAACCGCGGCGAAGTCGCCAGGTAGAAGATGGCGTTGCCATGGCTGGTCTTGTCGATGCGCCTGGCGAGGGCCTGGTAGGTGGCCGGGTCGAGGAAGTCACCGGTCTGGTAGTCCAGGCGCTTGGCCAAGCGCGCCCACAATTTCTCGTCCAGGCCTTTGCTGCTGCCCTCACCGCCTTTATCACGCTCGACCATGAACGCATGCAGGCGCTCGGCAAATTGCTCGGCAGTGGCCGGGTTGTGGTCGACGCCGACAATGCGCAGGTTGCGGTCCAGCAGGCCGTCGCGGCTGAGGTTGTACAGCGCCGGCATCAACAGGCGCTTGACCAGGTCGCCATTGGCGCCGAACAGGAACAGGGTGCAGGGTGGCGCGGCAGGAATGTGCTGTCTGGTCATTCGCCTTTCTTCTCGATGTGGCCACCGAAGCCCAGGCGCATGGCCGAGAGGATCTTGTCCCCGTAGGTGCCCTGCTGCTGGCGCGAGCGGAAGCGGGCGAACAGGGCACTGGACAACACCGGCACCGGTACGGCCTGCTCGACGGCAGCATCGATGGTCCAGCGGCCTTCACCGCTGTCGGACACCGAGCCACTGAACTGCGCCAGCTGAGGGTCGGCCACCAGGGCATCGGCGGTCAGGTCGAGCAACCACGAGGTGACCACGCTGCCGCGCCGCCACACTTCGGCGATTTCGGCCACGTCCAGGTCAAAACGCTGGTCTTCGGGCAGTTCGTTGCCGCCCTTGCTGCGCAGCAGGTCGAAGCCTTCGGCATAGGCCTGCATCAAGCCGTACTCGATACCGTTGTGCACCATTTTCACGTAGTGCCCGGCACCGGCTGGGCCGGCATGGATGTAGCCATGCTCGGCGCGCTGGTACTCGCCGCTACGGCCATGGGTCCGCGGGATGTCACCCACGCCCGGGGCCAGTGCCTTGAACAGCGGCTCCAGGCGCTCGAACACGGCCTTTTCGCCACCGATCATCATGCAGTAGCCACGCTCCAGGCCCCACACACCGCCGGAGGTGCCCACGTCCAGGTAATGCAGCCCGCGCTTGGCCAGCTCGCCCGCGCGGCGCATATCGTCCTTGTAGAAGGTATTGCCGCCGTCGATGATCGCATCGCCCGGCTCCAGCAGCTCGGCCAGCTGCGCGATGGTCTGCTCGGTGGGCTCGCCGGCCGGCAGCATCACCCACACCGCACGCGGTGCCTTGAGCTTCTGCACCAGCGCCCCGAGGTCGTGCGCCCCTTGGGCACCCTCGCCCTCCAGCGTGCTGATGGCTTCACGGCTGCGGTCGTGCACCACGGTACGGTGGCCGGCGCGCATCAGGCGCCTTGCGATATTGCCGCCCATGCGGCCCAGCCCGATGATTCCCAGTTGCATGAGCCGATGCTCCCCTTGCGAATTGAATGACAACACAGTGCAGCCTTCAGGTTAGTCCAGCGAACCGCTCGTGGGTTCAGCGACGAACGGCGCGACCACGATAAACAAAAAAGTTCCCAAGACCTGCAAAAGAATTCAGAATGCGCCCCGCGTGAAGCGTCTACGCTTTAACTTGTCACCAGCCAAAACCGCGAGGTGTGCTCATGGGTACCTTGATGCCTGCTACTCCAACCCAGACCCTCTATGTCTCCGTGCGCCGTGATGAGCTGCGTAAACTGAAGGAAGAACGTGACCAGCTGCGTCAGCAGGTCGCTCAACTGAACCTGCTGCTGGCACAGGCACGCACCGACGGCGACGCCGTCAGCCTCTGATCCTGCCTCTTCCCGGTGGGAGCTGAACCGCTCCCACATCGCTCAATCGAGCAACCAGCTGTTATCGCCATTTTCCAGTACGCCGCCATGGCTGGTGGTATCGCCGACCCTGGCAAACGGCTGCCCGTCATCCATCATCAGTGCCGAGCCGCTGGTGATCAGCGCCCCACACCCGAGCCGGTCGCCAACCCTGGCTGCGGCCCTGCCGTTGACGAAGAACAGGCGGGAACCGCTGCTGACACTGGTCGGGCCGCACAGCGGGCAATGGTGAGCGTGGCCCAGCAGAACGATGGCAGGCATTGTTGCGACTCCTTGCTCATATGACGCGCCGGGCACCGGTGCCGGCGGCCTCAATCAGAACGTTCTCGACAGCCGCCAGTGCACGACCTGGCCATCGACTTCGGGGAAAGGTACCTGGTGCATGAACACCTGCTCACCCAGCGCGCGCTCGACGCAGGTGTAGTGGCCGGGCCATGGGCAGGGGGTGCCGGATGGCCAGCCGGGGGCATCCTCGCGCCTGGCGGTTTCCGGGTCGCGGAACTGCTTGCCCAGCCGCCGGTAATGGGCCCGGTCGACAAGTGCCTTTGGGTAGAACTGCGGCGCGTTTTGCAGGGCATCACCTTGCACCGACCATAGAAACGCCACCAGCGCCGCTTCGAATGCCCAATAGCCCAGGTGGTCACCGCGTGCCCGCGCATGGCGCTCGTGCCAGTAACAGCCGTGCGCCTCGGCGTACCACTGGCCGAGGTAGCGCATGAGTGCGTCCTGCTGCGCGGGGCCACGTAGATCGAGGCTGTCCAGCAACGTGGCGTAGGGCTCGGGGTGAAGCAACGAAGTGCCTGGATAGGCCTTGCCCAGGCGCTGGAACAGCCGATGCAGCAGCAGGTCGGGGCTGCGCTCGTCAGCCTGGTTCAGCCAGCCCAGCAGTTGGCCGACCCGCTCGGGGTAACCGCACAGCACCGCCAGCGACAGCAGCCACAGGGCAAGCCGGTAGTCGTCCGCCACCCACGGGCGCAATTGCTCGCTGGCTGCCGGGTACGCGGAAAAATGCCGGGCGAACTGGGCGAACGCGTAATCGACATAGGCCTCTACCAGTTCCATCGGCTCGCCACCGGAGTAGCGCTGGATGGCCAGCTCCAAAGCCATGTGCGCCCAGTCGCGGCTAAGCCCCCGGTAGTGGTGCCTGTGCTCGGCGGGGCCGGCCAGCAAGGCCTGGGTGTCCGGGTCGGCGAATTCCTGTTCCTTTTCATAGGTCGAGGCCCGATAGTGCTGCTCGACCATCCACGGGTCGCGCTTGATGCTGTCAAAGTGGCCCATTGGCCCTCCTCCACGCTAACCCAGGCAAGCCGGGCGCTGCCGGGCGTGATCGACCAGGTCTTTGGGGTAATAGGGCAAGTCGCGGTAAGGCGTATCGTCGATACCCCACAACAATGTGACCAAACCGGCCTCGAAGGCCCAGTAGCCGAAAAAGCCGGCATCGCTTCGGGCTTTGTGGCGATCATGCCAATAGCAATTGCGCATGCCTCGGTACCATTTCTTCAGATAGCTGCGCATGGCCTGTTGCTGTTCGGCCTGTTCGCCGCTCAAGGCTTGCAGCAAGTCTGCGTAGGGGCGCGGGTGAACCAATGCCTGACCGGGCAGGTTGATGCCGACTCGGGTAAACAGCTGGTGAATCAGCAAGTCTTGACCGTGATCCGGGTCGTCACTGATGTAACCGGCGATCTGCTCGATGCGCTCAGGCATATCCAACAGCACCGCGAGGGACAGCAGCCAAAGTGCGAACTGGTAGGCGTCGGGCTCCCATAGCTTCAAAGAAAAATCGGGATAAGAGCGTTTGTGACGCTGGAACTGGTTGAACATGTGCTCCGCGTAAAATTCAAGCGATTTGATGGGCTCACCACCTGAATAAAGAGCCACAAGTAAATGCACAGTTTGCCAGCACCACCTCCAGCTCAACACCTTAACATTTACATATTCCGGACGCTTAATTTTAAGAAATGGGTCAGCCTGTCGTTCGACATATTTTTCCCTCCAAAAAGAAACACTATCGAGATAGGCTGCTTCTTGCAGCAATGGTTCACGCTTACACTGATCGAATCGACACATCATTCACATCCTAGACCTTGGCAAACATATCCGAACTTCCCCGTTCAGAGGCCTTCTTCAAAATCCCGAACAATCTGGCGCTCACGAGCATCGTCTACCAGATCTTTCGGGTAGTAGGGAAGATCCCTATAGGGAGTGTCATCCACGCCCCACAGCACAGTGACCATTCCTGCCTCGAATGCCCAGTAGCCAAAAAAGCCGGCATCGCTTCGGGCTTTGTGAAGGTCATGCCAAGAGCAATTGCGCATGCCTCGGTACCATTTCTTCAAGTAGCTGCGCATGGCCTGCTGCTGTTCAGCCTGTTCGCCGTCCAAGGCTTGCAGCAACTCTGCGTAGGGACGCAAGTGAATCAATGCCTGGCCAGGCAGGTTGATACCAACCCGAGTGAACAGCTGGCGGATCAGCAGGTCTTGACCGTGATCCGGGTCGTCACGGATGTAACCGGCGATCTGCTCGATGCGCTCAGGCATATCCAAGAGCACTGCAAGGGACAGCAGCCAAAGTGCGAACTGATATGCATCGGGCTCACGCAGCTTAAAGGAGAACTCGGGATAAGAGCGTTTGTGACGCTGGAACTGGTTGAACATGTGCTCCGCGTAGAATTCAAGCGATTTTATGGGCTCACCCCCAGAATAAAGTGCAATGAGCAGGTTCAAGGACTCGTAGCACCAATCCCAGCTCAACATTTCAACGTCTACATAGTCGGGCCGCTCAATTTTCAGGAAAGGCTCAGCTTCACGCTCGACATAAAACTCCTGCCAAAACGAAATACTATCGAGATAAGCTGCTTCTTGCAGCAATGGTTCACGCTTACACTGATCGAATCGACACATCATTCACACCCAATGGATTCAGACGGCCACGCTCACCTGCAAAATAGGTGACCTGGTCAGATCAGCCCTTATAGGCCCTTTACCAAGCGCCAGGTCAAGATACGTCCCTCGTCAGCGGGCATTTCAACACCTTGCATAAATGTTTGAGGCCCCACGACCCAATCGTCGCAGACCCACACACCAGTCCGAGGACAAACCTCTCCTGATTTGGCAATCGCATCCGAATACGTCACTTGAAGACTGCGAGGGAAAACTTGAAGAACATTACATTCACGCGCGTAGTCAACCAAATCTTTAGGATAGTAAGGAAGATCTCTATAGGGCGTGTCGTCCACGTCCCAGAGCACAGTGACCAATCCAGCCTCAAATGCCCAGTAGCCAAAGAACCCCGCATCACTTCGGGCTTTGTGCCGATCATGCCAATAGCAGTTGCGCATGCCTCGATACCACTGCTTGAGGTAACTACGCAGGGCCTGTTGCTGCTCATCATTCTCAGCATTTATAGCGTTGAGCATTTCATTATAGGGGCGCTCATGGATCAACGTGTTCCCGGGAATAGTCACTCCAACACGGGAAAACAGCTGTCGCAGCAGGATGTCTTCACCGTCATCCGGATCCTCACTCAAATAACTTGCGACTTGCTTGATACGCCCAGGCTTATTGAACAGCACTGCAAACGATAAAAGCCAGAGTGTGAATTGATAAGCATCAGGCTCCCACAGCTTCAAGCTGAAATTCGGATATGCCTGCTTATGACGTTGAAATTGGGAAAACATATGATCAACATAAAACTCAAGAGACTCGACGGGCTCTCCTCCCGAATACAGCGCGATGAGCAACTCTGTAGTTTCGTAGCACCAACTCCAACTCAGCATTTCAACATTTACGTATTCAGGGCGCTCTATTTTCAAAAAAGGCTCAGCCTGGAGTTCGACATAGTATTCCTTCCAAAACTGCACACTACCCAAATAAGCAGCCTCTTTTAAAAGCGGCTCACGCTTGACTCGATCAAACTGATTCATCTCTCACTCCTACTGGATCACATCACCAACAAATTTAGCATTTTCGTCGAGCTTCATTATTTTGGTTACAACCCCACTTTCATCCACGATCATTAGCCAACGTTCATAACCAGCTAATAAGATATCTCGCCCCTGTTTATCCCCTAAGTCTGACTTAAGCCTCGGCATAATCCATGCATCACTCATTTGCCTGGCACTAGGAAACCCCTTACTCCCCTTCGTAACCGGCAAACTCCCCGGCGAAAACACGCCCCCCGTTCGATACTTGGTCTCGGTAATAATGAACGGCGGTGGCGGATGGGCATTACGATAGACACCATCCAGCCCGCGCCCAGTGGGCTTCATTTCCAGGCTGCGCGGCCCCCGCGCCGCCGACAACAGGTTTTCGTGGCCCTTGCCAAGCATGTACTGATCACTGACCACCTCCCCGTAAATACCCTTCTGCGTCCGGGTCGCCGTCGCGTGATCGAACGTGTGCACATTGGCGCCATGCGCAGCCACTGGCGGTGACGTGGGCACCGGCGGGCCGAGCACACCTTCGGGGCGCTCCAGGTAACGCGGGCGCATGCCAATGCCGGACGTCACCCGCCCACCACTCATGGCCATGGGCACCGGCTTTGCTGCATGCACCCCGGCATGCGCCACCTGCGCAGGCAGGTCGCTGGCCTGTTCCAGTACCTTGGCCAGCCTGGCATCGAGCTGCATCAGCGCATGCGGGATTTCCCGCACGGCATGCACCTGCACCGCGTAGAACTGCGCTTCCATGGCCTGCAGCCGCACCAACAGGCGCGAGGCCGCCTGGTTGAACGGCCAGTTGCCGAGGTAACTGCGCAGCTTTACCGTCGCCGCAATGACCTTGGCCAGAAACTGGTCCAGGTAGGCCAGCAGGTCCTTTTCATAGCTGGCGAACCGGACCTGGCGCAGCCAGAACTCCACGCTGCCGCGGGTGAACTTGCCGAGAAACGCAACCACGGCCTGCAAGAGGACCTGGCTTTCACGAATCAACAGCAGGCACAACCCACGCAGAAACGCCGCCGCTTCCTGCCCAACCAGTGCACCTGCCACCGAGCCCACTGCGGTGCCCGCCGCCCCGACCACCGCGCCGATGATCGGGGCGATCAAGGTGATCAGGCAGGCCACCAGCAACACCCACTCCTGCCATTCCGGCGGCTGCGCCGCTGCCTGGCTGCCATCCGCCGTGTAGCGCCTGCCCAGGCGCAGGCACACTGCGGCGAGGTCACGGGCGCTGAGCACGATCACCACCCCCGGCACCAGGGACAGCAGCATGTCGGCGATGACCACGCTCAGCGGCCGCTCCTCGGCAAACTCGCCTAGCACCAGGTCGCGCAGCCAGGCAAAGCCGCCGGCCACTTTGTCGACCGCTTCATCCAGCCAGTCCGCTGTCGAACTCATGCCTGGCCACCTGCCGAGGTGCAGCCGGCAAGCAAAGCCTGCAAGGCAGCATCCAGCTCGGTCGCGGTGGTCAGCTGCAGCGGGCCTGGGCCCACCTCATAGCGCACCTGGGCGCTGCAGCCGGGGGTGACCCCGGCCAGGCGGGCATAGCCGTTCTGGTCGACCACGCCCTGGCGCTGGGTGCCATCGGACAAGCTCGCCACGTAGGCCGTGCCGGCGATCGGCGTGCCGTCGGCGTGCACCAGGCGAAACTCGATGTCGTCCTGTACCGGGGCAGGCGGCTCACCGTAGCGTGCCGGCGCCTTGACCTGGGCGATGGCATGGAGCAGCAGTGGCTCGGGGCAGCCGATTTCGATGCGGCCGTCAGCCAGCTTGATAAAGGCCCCGCCACAGCTCAGGGTCAGCGACGTGCGGCTGTCGATATGCACGTGGCCGCGATGGCTGGTGATCGACACGTCGTCCTGGCTGTCGACCCGCAATTGCCCGCCAACCTGCACGCGCTTGTCCAGTGCCACCTGCTCGCTGGCCTCGAGGCCGACGCTCACGCTCAGCGCGCCACCCACCGCCAGCACCTTGCCCAGGCCAACGCTTTCGATCTTGCCAAGGGCGACCGTCTCGCTTTTGCTGGCGCCCACCTTGACGCTGCGGTTGCCGCCTATGTGCACCACTTCGTCATGCTCGACGCGCTCGCTACGGTCATTGCCGATCAGCGTGGTTTCGTTGTGCTTGACGACGTTGTTCTGGTCACGCTCGGCATGAATGAATACTTCCTGCCGCCCCAGTTCATCTTCGAAGCGCAGCTCGTTGAAGCCAGTGCCTTTATGGGTCTGGCTCTTGATGGTCATGCGGGTCTTGTGTTGCGGCAGGTCGTACGGCGGCAGCTGGTCACCGCAGTAGGTGCGCCCGGTGACGATCGGCTGGTCGGGGTCGCCATTGACGTACTGGACAATCACATCCTGGCCAATACGCGGGATGGCCATCGAACCCCAGCTGCCACCGGCCCAGCCTTGCGACACCCGCACCCAGCAGGAGCTGAACTCGTTGCCTTCGCTCTCCCGGTCCCAGGGGAAGCTGACCTTGACCCGGCCCCATTCGTCGCAGTAGATCTCCTCGCCCGGCGGGCCGACCACCGTGGCCATGTGCGGGCCATCGATGCGCGGCTTGGCCACGGGTGCCGGGCGCCACTCGGCCATGCCCTGCACCAGCAGCGCATCGTTCACATAGTGGGTGCCTTGTTCGGCGCCGGCGGCCTGTTCCAGCAGGCTGGTGAGCTGGGCCCCCTGATGACACAGGCTGACCACGCGCCAGTGCACATTGAGGTCTTGCCGTGGGTGGCCGACCAGGGTGAAGCTCAGGCCTGGTTGCAGACGCACGTCATCGCCCTGCACTTCGGCCAGGCAGGCATCGTGGCGCAAGCCCGTCAGCCGTGTTTCGGTGAAGGGCTTGCCCACTGCATCGCGCTTGTAGCGCCCCGGGTAATCGAAGCGTTCGTAGTCCAGGGACTGGTGCGTGACGTTACTGGCCTGCGCCCTGTGCTCCTGGCGATAGGCGGGGTGGGTGAAGGTGTAGTCGCGCTGCACCTGCCGCGCCGTACGCACCTGCTCGCAGTAGCGCAAGCGCCGCAGGCAGGCGCGGGCCTGGTCGCCGCCACTGTCGGCGTGGTACAGCACCTGATCGGGGCCGACATCGACCTCATCCTGCCAAAGTGCCTCGTCATCTTCGCGCTTGAGCGCGCCCCGGCTGAGCAGCCCGAACGAAAGCAGGCGGTCGGTGACGATCAGCGTGTGCTGCTTGGCACAGTGGGCGAAGCGGTAGACAAACCCTTCTTCAGCGGCCAGGCGATGGATGAAGTCGAGGTCGGTCTCACCCGCCTGGACACAGAACTCCCGTACCTGGTGCTCGGCGCAGCTGTTCAGTTCGAAGCGGTTGATACCCTGGCGCTTGAACATCAGTTCAAGAATCTGCGGCACGGTTTTCTGCTGGAAGATGCGCCAGTTGGAACGCAACCGGGCGCGGGCCAGCTGCGGTTCGACCACGGCGTGGTAGCGCGTGCGAGAACAGCGGGTTTCGCCCTGGCTGAAGGCGCTGACCAAGCCATGCACGTGGCGCACGGGCCGGTCGGCGCAATAGAGGGTGAACAGCGCCGGCTTGTCGAGCAGGTGGCCGAAGTCGATATCACTTTCGTAACTGACAAGTTCCAGGTTCAACACAAATGGCTGGTTGAGGCTCTCCTCCAGCTTGAATGAAACCACTTCGAATTCGCTGCGCGCGGCGAGCGCCTGAAAACCGAAGCGTAGGTCAGACTGTTTCATGAGTTGCTCTACCCGCCATGCTGTTTATCGGCGAAAAACAACCACACCCTGGCCTTCTGCAAGATGAGAACGTCGAATCAAATTGGCCAACCGTCAGGCTACAAACCGCGTGGAACGTGGCGTTGCGGGTTTCAACCCATGACGACTTCCAGGATGGGGCAGTGACTGAAGAACAACTTAAACGGTTCTGACCCGATATAACAGGAACGATGGGTTTAATACACAGGGGCGTGCCGTAGGCAATTTCCTAAAGTACTCACCTACAAACTTTTTATCAGCGCGTTATTTGCCTAAATATATAACTCGTCAACTTGTCAAAGTGCCTGGCGACTCGTCATGGTGCAGGGCATCGCCCCGCGACAGGACGGTGCACAATCGCCCGGCAGCAGCGAACCCAGGGCGAAGCAACAAAATGCACCATACCGGTGCAAGCGTTGCCTGATTGGGGCATGCCTTGCGCCCCGCGCCCTGCACGCCCGCCAGGCATACACATCCGCTCACATACGCCAACGTTTGCGTCTAGCGTGCGGCGTCACCTTAGTGACCAGTGGGTCACCTTTCCCCCTTTTTCTCTCCTACACTCGGGTTTCGGCCCGCCATTTGCTCATCGGAAGAGTGACGAAAAAAAGTCGAACTTTCAGGAAAGCCGGCAGGTCAGGAACTAAGTAGGCCAAACGCAAGGGACATTCCCTGGCTCGGCCCACCCATCCCAACCAGTCCAATCGCTTTTGGCGGGAATGCCGATCGCGCTGTGCCTGCGCGCACGACTCAGGGGCATGGAATGCACTACGCAGAATTCAGCATCAGAGAGAACCAACACGAGATATCGCCACGGGTGCCAGCACCCGACCAAAGCATAGGGACGGAGAGAAGTATGATCAGTGCCGCTGTCGAGCCTCACGTAGACACCTTTACCTCGGACAATCGCGAATCGGTCACCCCGGATTTCGCCACGACAGGCAAGGCACCCGGCGCCCAGCGCCGCCAGCACAACCGCAACAAGCGCAAGGTCCTGTTCGTCACCTCGGAGATCGCCGACCTGGTGAAGACCGGCGGCCTGGGCGACGTTTCTGCCGCCCTGCCGCGGGCGCTGGGGCATCTGCATGACGTACGGGTGCTGATCCCGGGCTACCCGCAAGTGGTGGAAAGCGACAACCCCATCCACATCGTCGGCGAACTGAGCGGCCATGCTGCCTTGCCGCCGTGCAAGATCGGCCGCATGGACCTGCCCGACGGGCTGGTCATCTATGTGCTGATCTGCCCCGAGCTGTACCAGCGCCCTGGCACCCCCTATGCTGCCGACAACGGTCGCGACTGGCCCGACAACCACATCCGCTTCGCCCGCCTGGGCCTGGCTGCCGCCGAGATCGCCGCGGGCGAAGGCATGATCCACTGGAAGCCCGAACTGGTGCACGCCCATGACTGGCCTGCCGGGCTGGCGCCTGCCTACATGCATTGGCGCGGCCTGAACACCCCGACCTTGTTCACCATCCACAACCTGGCCTACCAGGGTGTCTACAGCCGTGGCTGCAGCCCGGAACTGGCGATCCCCGACCATGCCATGCAGCAGGAAGGCATGGAGTTCTACGGCAAGCTGTCGTTCCTCAAGGCCGGCCTGGCCTACTCCAGCCACATCACCACGGTCAGCGCCACCTACGCCCAGGAAATCACCACCCCGGAATTCGGCTGCGGCCTGGATGGTTTCCTCGCCAGCAAGGCCCAGCAAGGCCTGCTGGGCGGCATCCCCAACGGCATCGACGAAAGCTGGGACTCGGCCACCGACAAGCACCTGCAGCACAACTTCAGCATCAATGACTGGGAAGGCAAGGCGCGCAATACCCGCGAGGTACGCCAGCTGTTCCAGCTGCAGCCGTCCGAAGGGCCGTTGTTCGCCGTGGTGTCGCGCCTGGTCTACCAGAAAGGCCTGGACCTGACCCTGGGCGTGGCCGACTACATCGTCGAACAAGGTGGCCAGATTGCGATCATCGGCCGTGGCGAGCCGGAGGAAGAACAGGCCATGCGCGAACTGGCGCTGCGCCACCCCGGGCGCATCGGTGTGCGCATCGGCTTCAACGAAACCGACGCCCGCCGCATGTTCGCCGGCAGCGACTTCCTGCTGATGCCCTCGCGCTACGAGCCCTGCGGCCTCAGCCAGATGTACGCGCAGCGCTTCGGCTCGCTGCCGGTGGCACGCAACACCGGCGGCCTGGCCGACACCATCGAGAACGGTGTCACTGGCTTCCTGTTCGATGAGTCCACCGTGGAAAGCTACCGCGAAGCGCTTGCCCGCGCCTTCTATGTGTACCAGAAGAAAGACCTGCTCAACGCCATGCGCTGCCTGTCGATGACCCAGCCGTTCAACTGGTGCCAGGCCGTGGAACCCTATGCCCGCCTGTATGAGGATCTGGTCCGCCAGGCCCACCTGGCCTATTACTGAAAGAGGGATCGAAGATGCACAGGCATGGCGCACACTTGCTGGACGCCACGTCGGCGCGCTTCGCCCTCTGGGCACCCGATGCGCGCAGCGTGAGTGTGGAACTGGAGCAACAGCCGCCGATAGCGCTGCTGCCCGAGGAAGATGGCTGGTACACCGGAGTCGCCCCGGCCCGGGCAGGCGACAACTACCACTACCGGATCGACGGGCAGCTGCAAGTGGCCGACCCAGCGTCCCGTTACCAGCCCGACGGTGTCCATGGCCCCAGCCAGGTGGTGGATATCGCCGCCTACCCATGGCAGCACCGCTGGCAAGGCCGGCCCTGGCACGAAGCCGTGATCCAGGAACTGCACGTCGGTGCGCTGGGTGGCTACGCAGGCGTGGCCAGCCTGCTGCCGCGCGTGGCCGCCACCGGCATCACCGCCATCGAACTGATGCCGATAGGCCAGTTCCCCGGCGCACGCAACTGGGGCTATGACGGTGTGTTGCCTTTCGCCGCCCAACATTCCTACGGCACCCCGCTGCAATTGTGCCAGCTGATCGACCAGGCACACGGCCATGGCCTGATGGTGATGCTCGACGTGGTGTACAACCACTTCGGCCCGGACGGCAATTACCTGCACCAGTACGCCAGCCCGTTCTTTCGCGAAGACCGCCAGACGCCCTGGGGCGCGGCCATCGACTTCCGGCGCCCGCAGGTGCGCGAGTACTTCATCCAGAACGCCTTGATGTGGCTGTGCGAGTACCGCTTCGACGGCCTGCGCCTGGATGCGGTGCATGCCATCGACCAGCCGGATTTCCTCGTCGAGCTGGCACAACGGGTGCGGGCTGCCGTGGAACCTGGCCGCCACGTGTGGCTGGTACTGGAAAACGAACACAACCAGGCCTTCCTCCTGGAGCAAGGTTTCGATGCGCAGTGGAACGACGACGGCCACAACGCATTGCACGTGCTGCTGACCGGCGAAACCGAAGGCTACTACGAAGACTACAAGCACCAGCCGATCGACAAGCTGGCCCGCTGCCTGAGCGAAGGCTTCGTGTTCCAGGGCGAAGCCAATCGCCACGGCCAGCCCAGGGGCGAACCGAGTGGCCACCTCGCACCCAGCGCTTTCGTGTTGTTCCTGCAGAACCATGACCAGGTCGGCAACCGGGCGCTGGGCGAGCGCCTCAGCGTGCTGTGCCCGCCTGCGGCGTTGCAGGCAGCCACCGCCTTGCTGTTGCTGAGCCCGATGGTCCCGTTGCTGTTCATGGGCGACGATGACGGCAGCCGCGCGCCCTTCCTGTTCTTCACCGATTTCCACGACGAACTGGCCGACGCCGTACGTGAAGGCCGGCGCGGTGAGTTCGCCCATTTCCCGGCCTTTGCCGACCCGGAACAGCGCGCCCGCATCCCCGACCCGAACGCCTTGCAGACCTTCGAGCGCTCGCGGCCAGACAGTCACGACGTGCTCGCCGGCTGGCATGGGCTCTATCAGCAGTTGCTGACGCTACGCCGCCAGCAATTGCTGCCGCGCCTGCCCGGCACGCGCGCGCTGGGCGCCAAGGTACTTGGCGCCAGGGCGCTGAGCGCCAGCTGGCGCCTGGGCGACGGCAGTACCTTGCGCATCGACCTGAACCTGGCGGACCAGCCGCAGCCCGTCGCGCTGCCACCCGCCGGGCTACGGCTGTTCGATAGCAGCGCCGATGCCCACCCGGACGACACCCTTTCCCCCTACAGTTGTGTGGCCAGCCTGCTGCCGCACAGCCCGGAGACGCCATGAGCGAACCTTTGCTACACCAGCTGGCACGGCAGGCCGGGCTGGCCCGCGACTGGGTCGATGCCAACAACCGCCCCCAGCAAGTCAGTGACGCTGTGCTGCGCCGGGTGCTGGAAGCCCTTGGCCATGGCTGCGCAGACGATGCCCAGCTACGTGACAGCCTGGCCAGCCTAGCGCACAGTGATGATGCCGAGCATGTGCCACCCCTGCTGACCGCGGATGTTGGCCAGGCGCTGGCGCTCGACCGCTACTTTGCCGGCGGCAGCCCGGTGCGCTGCACCCTGGAGGACGGCGCGCAGCTGCAATTGCAGTTGGATGCCCAGGGCCGCCTGCCTGGCCAGTTGCCACCGGGCTACCATCAACTACAAATCGAAGGCCATGCCTTCACCCTGGCCGTGGCGCCGGCCGGCTGCGTGGCGTTGCATGAACGGGTCAGCCAACCGCCAGCGCGCTGCTGGGGTATTGCGGTGCAGCTGTATAGCCTGCGGCGCCCTGGCGATGGTGGCTACGGCGACTGCATGGCCCTTGAACAGCTGGCCCGCAGCGCCGCCGAACGCGGTGCCGATGCCCTGGCCATCAGCCCGATCCATGCGCTTTCGGCATTCGACCAGCACCATTACAGCCCCTATTCCCCCTCCAGCCGGCTGCTGCTCAACAGCCTGTACGCCAGCCCGGCGGCTATCCTCGGCGAACGCGCCGTGCGCCAGGCCGTGGAGGCATGCGACCTGGAACAGGCGCTGGAAGCGCTGGAGCAGGAGCCGCTGGTGGACTGGCCGCGTGCAGCCGAAGCTCGTCGCCGGCTGTTGCAGGCGCTGTACAAGGACTTCAGCCAAGGCGACCACCCGCAGCGAAGCGACTTCGACAGTTTTCGCGAGGCCGCCGGCGAAGCGCTGGAACACCATTGCCGCTTCGAAGTGCTGCAGGCCGAGGCGGTCGACCAGGGCCTCGGCGCCGACTGGCGCAACTGGCCAGAGGCCTGGCGCGACCCCTACCATGCCGAAGTGCAGAGCTTTGCCAGCAGCTACCCGGCGCGCATCGAGTTCCACGCGTTCTGCCAGTGGCTGACCGAACGCAGCCTGCAACGCGCCCAGGAAGCTGCACGCGGCAATGGCATGGCGGTTGGCCTGATCGCCGACCTGGCAGTGGGTGCCGACGGCGCCGGCAGCCAGGCCTGGAGCCGCCAGGACGAGCTGCTGGCCAACCTCACCGTGGGTGCACCGCCCGACATCCTCAACCGGTCGGGCCAGGACTGGGGGATCTGCGGCTTCTCCCCGGAAGGCCTGAAACGCAACGGCTACCGCGCCTTCATCGAAATGCTGCGGGCCAACCTGGCGCACGCCGGCGGGCTGCGGATCGACCATGTGATGGGCCTGCGCCGGTTGTGGGTGATTCCGCGTGGCGCCAAGCCCAGCGAAGGTGCCTATCTCGAATACCCGCTGGACGACCTGCTGCGCCTGCTGGCGCTGGAGTCGATGCGCCACGGCGCGGTCATCCTCGGCGAAGACCTCGGCACCGTACCCGCTGGGCTGCGCGAAGCCTTGGCCAGGCGCAACGTGCTGGGTATGCGGGTGCTGCCGTTCGAGCAGGCCTCGCCCGGCAACTTCACGCCGATTCTGGACTGGCCGGACAACGCCCTGGCCACCACCGGCACCCACGACCTGGCGCCCCTGGCCGGCTGGCTGGAAAACCGCGATATCGACTGGAGCCACCGCCTGCAACTGATCGATGCCGCGACCGAACTGCACTGGCGCCATGACCGCCAGAAAGAACACGCCGGCCTGCGGCGCACACTGGAATCCAACTATGGTCTGCTTGAGGACAACGACGCCGTGATCGACGCCGCCATTCGCTATGTTGGCCACACCCGCGCCCCGCTGGTGCTGGTCCCCCTCGAAGACCTGCTGGGCTGCGACGAGCAACCCAACCTGCCCGGTACCACCGAAGGCCACCCCAACTGGCGCCGGCGCTTTGCCCGGCCGGTGCGTGAGTTGCTCGACGATGCCGATGCCGCCCGGCGTGTCGAGCTGCTGGCCCAGGCCCGCGAGCAAGCCTGGGAGCGTGACCGATGAAAGCCCTGAGCGCCACCCTGCGTCTGCAATTTCACAGCGACTTCACCCTCGACCACGCCGTGCCGCTGGTGCCGTACTTCGCCCAGCTGGGCATCAGCCACCTGTATGCCTCGCCTATCCTCAAGGCCCGCGCCGGTTCGCGCCATGGCTACGACGTGGTCGACCCGACCCAGGTCAACCCGGAACTGGGCGGCGAGGCAGCCCTGGTGCGGCTGGTCGCAGCCTTGCGCCAGCACGGCATGGGGCTGATCCTCGACACGGTGTCCAACCACATGGCCGTCGGCGGTGCCGACAACCCGTGGTGGCAAAGCCTGCTGGCCTGGGGCCGGCGCAGCCCGTATGCACAGTTCTTCGACATCCAGTGGCATTCCAGCGACCCATTGCTGGCCGGGCAGTTGCTGCTGCCGTTCCTCGGCAGCGACTACGGCGTGGCGTTGAAACAGGGTGAGATACCGCTGCAATTCGACGCCCAGCAAGGCGTGCTGCAGATCGCCCATTACCAGCACCGGTTCCCGATCTGCCCGGCCGATTACGGCTGGATTCTGGCCTTGAGCCCGGAACCGGCGCTGAAGGCCCTGGCCGAACATTTCACCGCCCTCAACGCAGCGCCCGACCCGCTGGCCGCCGCCCTGCCCTTGCACGCCGAGCTGGCCCGCCTGGTGGGCGAAGGCGCCGACCTGCAATCGGCCCTGGTGGCCTTCGACAGCCGCAGCGAGGCCGGCTTCAGGCGCCTGCACCTGCTGCTGGAACGCCAGACCTATCGCCTGGCCAGCTGGCGCACCGCTGCCGACGACATCAACTGGCGGCGCTTTTTCGACATCAACGAACTGGGCGGCCTGCGGGTCGAACGCGCAGTGGTGTTCGAGGCCACCCATGCCAAGCTCTTCGAGCTGATCGAGCGCGGCCTGGTGGATGGCCTGCGCATCGACCATATCGACGGCCTGGCCGACCCGCGTGGCTACTGCCGCAAACTGCGCCGGCGGGTCGATGGCTTGCTGGCGCGGCGCCCGCTGCACGCGGCGCTGGAGCACTTCCCGATCTACGTGGAGAAGATCCTCGGCGCCGGCGAGCACCTGCACCGCGACTGGCTGACCGACGGCACCACCGGCTACGAGTTCATGAACCAGGTATCGCTGCTGCAGCACGACCCGGCTGGCGAGGCCACGCTGACCGAGCTGTGGGCCAACGTGACCGAGCGCCCGGCCTTCAGCGAAGAAGTGCGCCAGGCGCGTCACCTGGTACTCAATGCCAGCCTGGCCGGGGACTGCGAGTCGGTGGCCCAGGCGCTGTTGCAGGTGGCGCGCAACGACCTGATGACCCGCGACCTGACCTTGGGCGCGATTCGCCGCGCCTTGCAGGCGCTGGTGGCGCATTACCCGGTGTACCGCACCTACTTCAATGCCTGCGGTCGCCCGGCGCAAGACGAAGCGTTCTTCCAGCAGGCGCTGGCCAACGCCCGGCAAGACCTCAGCGAGGCCGACTGGCCGCTGCTCGAGCAACTCGAGCAATGGCTGGGCGGACAGGCCTGGCGCACGCTGCCAGCGGGCCATGCGCGCAAGCAGTTGCGCCACGCCTGCGTGCGCTTCCAGCAACTGACTGCGCCCAGCGCCGCCAAGGCCGTGGAAGATACCGCCTTCTACCGCAGCGCCCGGCTGCTGTCGCGCAACGACGTCGGCTTCGAGGCCGAGCGTTTCAGTGCCCCGCCCGAGCACTTCCACAACGAGGCGCAGCGGCGCCTGCGCGACTTCCCGGACAACCTGCTGGCCACCGCCACACATGACCACAAACGCGGCGAGGACACCCGTGCGCGCCTGGCCGTGCTGAGCGAGCGCGGCCCGTGGCTGGCCAGCCGGGTGGAGCACTGGCGCGAGCTGGCCAGCCCGTTGCGCGTGCCCCTGGACGACGGCCCGGCGCCCAGCCCCGGCGACGAGCTGATGTTGTTGCAAACCTTGCTCGGCAGCTGGCCGCTGGAGCTCGACCCGCATGACGACAATGGCCTGCGCCAGTACGCCGAGCGCATTCGCCAATGGCAGCAGAAGGCCGTGCGTGAAGCCAAGCTGCGCAGCAGCTGGAGCGCACCGAACGAGGCTTATGAAGCTGCCTGCGCGGGTTATGTCGACGGCCTGCTGCTGGACGGCGAGAACCAGCAGTTGCGCAACTCGCTGGCCGAAGCCGCGCAGCTGCTGGCCTGCCCCGGCGCACTCAACGGCCTGGTGCAGGCCCTGCTGCGCATGACCACGCCCGGTGTGCCGGACCTGTACCAGGGCAACGAATACTGGGACTTCAGCCTGGTCGACCCGGACAACCGCCGGGCCGTGGATTACGCCGCCCGGCGCAACAGCCTGGACGACGCCACGCCACTGGCCGAGTTGCTGGCGCACTGGCAGGACGGCCGTATCAAGCAGGCCTTGATTGCCCGCGTGCTCGACTGCCGCCAGGCCAACGCCGAGCTGTTCCGCCGGGGCGACTACCTGCCGCTGACCGTGCAGGGTCGCCACGCCGACCAGGTAGTGGCGTTCGCCCGCCTGGGCGAAGGCCAGCGCGCCGTCATCATCGCGCCACGCCTGGCCAGTACCCTGCTGGGCGCAGCCCCCATACCCCTGATCCCGGCACAGAACTGGGACGACACCCGGGTAACTTTGCCGTTTGCCTTGTCGCCTGCCAATTCGACTGGACTTTTTGGCGGTGCCGTTGTCAGCCCTGTTAGAGAGTTGATGTTGAGCGCCGTGCTGTCGGAGTTCCCAGTCAACCTGTTGATCGAACATGCCTAGCATTCAGGAGCGTCGTGATGAGTGTCGATGAAAAACGAGTACGCGAATTCGCCTACCAGATCTGGGAATCGGAGGGCAAACCGGAGGGCCAGGAAAGCCGCCATTGGGACATGGCGCGCAAGCTTGCCGAAGCCGAGGCATTGGCCCCCGAAGCCAAGCCCAAGGCGGCCGGCAAAGCCAAGGTAGCGGCCAAGCCGAAAGCAGCGGCAGTGCCCAAGGCGCCAGCCGAGCCCAAGGTGGCGGCGTTGCCGGGCGTCAAGCCGGCGGCGGCGAAGAAACCACGTGCGGTGAAGAAACCCACAGCCGGCTGAGCCGCCACCGGTCCTTTCGCGCCAGGCCCGCGGCCACCAGCCTGTACTGGCTAGTGGCTGGGGAAATCCCTGTGGGAGCGGGCGTACCCGCGAAAGGCCGGCCCAGCCAGCCATCATTCCGTTTCCAGCACCCGGCCATTCGAGGACCGTCATGAGCCCGCGCACGCCCAAGAAAACCCGCTCCGTTGCCCCCTCGCGCATCCGCGAAGGCCTGCCCTTCCCCCTCGGCGCCACCTGGGACGGGCTGGGCGTCAACTTCGCCCTGTTCTCGGCCAACGCCACCAAGGTCGAGCTGTGCCTGTTCGACCCGACGGGGGAAAAGGAAGTCGAACGCATCGAACTACCGGAATACACCGACGAGATCTACCACGGCTATCTGCCCGACGCGCACCCTGGCCTGATCTACGGCTACCGCGTGCATGGGCCGTACGAGCCGGAGAACGGCCACCGCTTCAACCCCAACAAACTGCTGATCGACCCTTACGCCAAACAACTGGTCGGCGCGCTGAAATGGTCCGAAGCGCTGTTCGGCTATACCATCGGCCACCCCGACGGCGATCTGTCGTTCGACGAGCGCGACAGTGCGCCGTTCGTGCCCAAGTGCAAGGTCATCGACCCGGCGTTCACCTGGGGCCGTGACGAACGGGTGCAGATCCCCTGGGAGCGCACCATCATCTACGAAGCCCACACCAAGGGCATCAGCATGCGCCACCCCGCCGTGCCGGAACACCTGCGCGGCACCTTCGGCGGCTTGGCCAATGACGAGCTGCTCGGGCACATCAAGGAGTTGGGCGTATCCAGCATCGAGCTGCTGCCGATCCATGCCTTCGTCAACGACCAGCACCTGCTGCAGAAAGGCCTGAACAACTATTGGGGCTACAACACCATCGCCTTCTTCGCCCCCCACCCGGCCTACCTGGCCAGTGGCAAGATCGCCGAGTTCAAGGAAATGGTCGCGCACCTGCACGACGCCGGACTGGAACTGATTCTCGACGTGGTCTACAACCACACCGCCGAGGGCAACGAGCTGGGACCCACGCTGTCGATGCGCGGTATCGACAACGCCTCGTACTACCGGCTGATGCCTGACCAGAAGCGCTACTACATCAACGACTCCGGCACCGGCAACACACTGGACCTCAGCCACCCGTGCGTGCTGCAGCTGGTCACCGATTCGCTGCGCTACTGGGCCGGCGAGATGCATGTCGACGGCTTCCGCTTCGACCTGGCCACCATCCTCGGCCGCTACCACGAAGGCTACAGCGAGCGGCACAGCTTCCTCGTCGCCTGCCGCCAGGACCCGCTGCTGCGCCAGGTCAAGCTGATCGCCGAGCCCTGGGACTGCGGCCCGGGCGGCTACCAGGTGGGCAATTTCGCCCCGGGCTGGGCAGAGTGGAACGACCGCTTCCGCGACACCATGCGGGCGTTCTGGAAAGGTGACGAGGGCCAGCTGGCCGACTTCGCCGCGCGCATGACCGCCTCGGGCGACATGTTCAACAACCGCGGCCGACGGCCGTACGCGTCGGTCAACTTCATCACCGCCCACGACGGCTTCACCTTGCGTGACCTGGTGTCATACAACGAGAAGCACAACGAGGACAACGACGAGAACAACCAGGACGGTACCGACAACAACCTGTCGTGGAACTGCGGCGTCGAGGGGCCTACCCAGGACCCGGCGATCAATGCCCTGCGCATGCGGCAGATGCGCAATTACTTCGCCACCTTGCTGTTCGCCCAGGGCACGCCGATGATCGTCGCCGGCGACGAGTTCAGCCGTACCCAGCACGGCAACAACAATGCCTACTGCCAGGACAGCGAAATCGGCTGGGTGAACTGGGAGCTGGACGAGGAAGGCCAGGAGTTGCTGAAGTTCGTCAAGCGCCTGACCCGGCTGCGCCTCAGTTACCCGGTATTGCGCCGTTCGCGCTTCCTGGTGGGTGACTACAATGAAGCCATCGGGGTCAAGGACGTGACCTGGCTGGCACCGGACGGCAACGAGATGAGCGTGGAGCAGTGGGAAGACCCGCACGGGCGCTGCCTGGGCATGCTGATCGATGGCCGTGCCCAGGTCAGCGGCATCGCCCGGCCAGGCGCCGAGGCCACCCTGCTGCTGATCGTCAACGCTCACCATGACATCGTGCCGTTCAAGCTGCCGAGCGTGCCTGAAGGGGATTACTGGAGCTGCCTGGTCGACACCGACCGGCCGGAGTTGCGCAAAGGCCAGCACCTGCAGTTCGACAGCACCTTCGAGGTCAAGGGGCGGTCGTTGTTGCTGATGGTGTTGCAGCGCGACGAGGAGTGAACCTGAACCGCCGGCATGGGTCCTTTGTGTAGGAGCGGCCTCCTGTCGCGAAAGGGCCGCATGGCGGCCCCGGCCCGGCTTGGCATGCTGATGGAAACGGGGGCCGCCGGGCGGCCCTTTCGCGACGCAAGGCCGCTCCTACACTGAAGCGTGTAAACCGTTACCTGAGGAGCCATCGTGAACCCCGAAGCCGGTAGTAAAGGTTTCGCCAGCGTCAACCAGGCCCCGGCCGTGAAACGGCTGCGGGTACTGACGGTGAATACCCACAAGGGCTTCACCGCCTTCAACCGGCGCTTCATCCTGCCGGAGCTGCGCGAGGCGGTGCGCAGTACCCAGGCCGATATCGTCTTCCTCCAGGAAGTGCTCGGCAGCCACGATCGCCACGCTGCACGCTACCCCGGCTGGCCGCAGACGTCGCAGTACGAATTCCTTGCCGACAGCATGTGGAGCGACTTTGCCTACGGTCGCAACGCGGTCTACCCCGACGGCCACCATGGCAATGCCCTGCTCTCCAAATACCCGATCATCGAACACCGCAACCTCGACGTGTCGATCACCGGCCCGGAACGCCGCGGCCTGCTGCACTGCATTCTCGACGTGCCCGGGCAGCACAACGTGCACGCCATCTGCGTGCACCTGTCGTTGCTGGAAAGCCACCGCCAGAAACAGTTGCAGCTGCTGCGCAAGCTGCTCGAGTCGTTACCCGGCGACGCTCCGGTGATCATTGCCGGTGACTTCAACGACTGGAAATCCCACGGCAACCGCACCCTGGGCCTGCAGCGCGACCTGCACGAAGCCTTCGAACGCCATCATGGCCACCTTGCCCGTACCTACCCTGCCCGCTTGCCACTGCTGCGCCTGGACCGCATCTACCTGCGCAATGCGGAAAGCCATGGGCCGTGTATTCTGGGGCACAAACCTTGGTCGCACCTGTCGGATCACCTGCCCCTGGCAGTGGAGGTACGGCTCTAACAATGATTTTTCATAGCCCCGGGATGGCAAATAGCGAAGCCGGCTATGAGCTGATTTTTTTTGCGCAAAATCAACACATTGACCCTGGCTACACGCTTCCGACACTTTCTTCACGCTTTCTTGACGCAAGCGGCGGTCTCTCCTTAGCTGTTCCTGTCTAGCAGTAAATATCTCGCGCCGGGCCTCTAGCTCGCGCCTTCGTGCGCGTGCGCGAAAGCTGGCGTGCTGGTTTGGGTCGCCCACTGTTTTTGCCGTACAGCCCGTGACCTCAGGCCAGGTCCCAGGGCTGTACCCTCAAACCAAGGAGATCCGCCATGAAAAGCACCTCGAACCCGTTGCGCTTCGACAGCATTTTCTATGCGGTTTCCACGTCGCTGCTTCTGGCAACCCCGGTGGAAACGATCGCGTACGAACTGCAGGATGACCCGACTTCGCCTGGCTTCCTGCAGCACACCGCGCCGCCGCAACTATCGCTCGACCCGGTCAGCTCCAGTGGCTTGAGTACCGATACCTTGGCGGCCTTTTCGCAGAAGATCAGCGAGCGCCACGGGCTGGCCGCAGCAACCCCGAGTGCCAACCCGTGGGCGCAGTTCTTCCCCACCCCTGCCCGCAGCGACGCACAACCTGCGGAGCAACTGGCACCCGGCCCGCAACTGCTGGTCGGCCCGGACCTGTTCGTGCGGGAAACGGCAACAGGCAATGTGCACCGTGCCGGTATTTTCGTGGGGCAGAACCACCTGCAGACCCGTTTCAACGGCATGCGCCAGCGGCTGGGGGACAAACAGCGCAACGCGGTGAGCCTGAGCGGCGAAAGCCTTGGCGTTTACTGGAGCATGACCCATGAACAAGGCTGGCACCTGGATGCCGTGGCAATGGGGTCGCGCATCGACGTCAATGGCCGTGACCAGAACGGCCAGCGCCTGGACGACAGCGGCCACGCCATGACCTTCTCGCTGGCAGGTGGCATTCCCATCGGCCTGGGCGGTGGCTGGGTGATCGAGCCACAGGCGCAGTTGATCAACCAGCAATTCTTCCCCGGCAGCCAGGCTCAGCAACAGACCCTGCAAGCCTTGGGCAGCCAGCCGAGCTGGAGCGGGCGGGTCGGTGCCAGGTTGTCCGGACGCTACGATGTGCACGGCATGCCGATCGAGCCCTATGTGCGGACCAACGTGTGGTATGACTTCAGCAATGCCGATGAGGTGAAGCTGGACCAGGTCGACAAGATATCCAGCTCGCGCTATTCGACCACGGTGGAACTGGGCCTGGGGCTGGTAGCGCGGGTGACGCCGGCGGTGGCGGTGTTTGTCAGTGCCGACTACAGCAGTGACGTGGATGACAATGACCTGAACGGATTGATTGGCAGCCTTGGGGTGCGGATGCGCTGGTAGGCAGGTTCGGCCCTTTCGCGGGCACGCCCGCTCCCACAGGGATAGCACCGGGCCAGAGGCTGGCGCCATCCCTGTGGCAGCGGGCATGCCCGCGAAGAGGCAGAAGATCAGGCCGGTTTCATCATCAATACCCCAAGCGGCGGCAGGTTGAGCGCCAGCGACAGCGGTTGCCCATGGCTCGGCAGCGCTTCGCTTGCCACCGCCCCCAGGTTGCCGACATTCGACCCGGCATACAGCTCGGCATCGCTGTTCAGCAGCTCTTGCCAGCGTTCGCCGAACGGCACGCCGATGCGATAGCCCTCGCGCGGCACCGGGGTGAAGTTGGCCACCACCAGCACCGGCTCGCCACTGCTGCTCCAGCGCAGCCAGGCATACACGCTGTTCTGCGCATCGTCACCGATCAGCCACTGGAAGCCCTGCGGCTGACAATCCTGCTCATGCAGCGCAGGTATGTCCCGGTACAGCCGGTTGAGGTCACTGACCAGGCGCCGTACGCCCTGGTGCTCGGGGTATTGCAACAGGTACCAGTCCAGCTCGCTGTCGTGGTCCCACTCGCGCCATTGGCCGAACTCGCAGCCCATGAACAGCAGCTTCTTGCCCGGGTGCGCCCACATGAAGGTGAGGTAGGCACGCAGGTTGGCGAACTTCTGCCAGCGGTCGCCAGGCATCTTGTCGATCAGCGAGTGCTTGCCGTGGACCACTTCGTCGTGGGAGATGGGCAGGATGAAGTGCTCGGAATAGGCATAGATCAGCCCGAAGCTCATCTCGTTGTGGTGGTAGGTGCGGTGCACCGGGTCGTTCTGGATGTAATGCAGCGTGTCGTGCATCCAGCCCATGTTCCACTTGTAGGCAAAGCCCAGGCCACCCTGCTGGGTTGGCTGGCTGACACCAGGCCAGGCAGTGGACTCCTCGGCGATGATCAACGCCCCCGGCGCCTCATGGGCTGCCACGCCGTTGAGGTGGCGGATGAAATCGATCGCCTCCAGGTTCTCGCGTCCGCCATGGCGGTTGGGGACCCACTCGCCGGCCTTGCGCGAATAGTCGCGGTACAGCATCGAGGCCACCGCATCGACCCGCAGGCCGTCGATGTGGAAGTGCTTCAGCCAGTGCAGTGCCGAGGCCATCATGAACCCGCGCACTTCATTGCGGCCGAGGTTGTAGATCAGCGTGTTCCAGTCCTGGTGGTAGCCTTCCAGCGGGTTGTCGTACTCGTACAGCGCGGTGCCATCGAAACGTGCCAGGCCGTGTTCGTCGGTGGGGAAATGCGCCGGCACCCAGTCGAGCAAGACGCCAATGCCGCCCTGGTGGCAGGCATCGACGAAGGCGGCGAAGTCCTCGGCGGTGCCGTAGCGCGAGGTGGGCGCGAACAGCGACAGCGGCTGGTAGCCCCAGGACCCACCGAACGGGTGCTCCATGATCGGCAGCAACTCGATGTGGGTGAAGCCCAGTTCCTGCACGTAGGGCACCAGGCGTTCGGCCAGTTCACGCCAGTTGTAGAAGCGCCCGACATCGCCCGCCTCGTCCAGTTCGCAGCGCCACGACCCCGGGTGCAGTTCATAGATCGACAGCGGCGCACTGTAGGCATGACGCTGTGCACGTTGCGCCATCCAGTCATGATCCTGCCAGGCGTGACCGAGCGGCCCCGCCACCTTGGACGCGGTACTCGGCGGCAGCTCGGTGGCACGCGCCAGCGGGTCGGCCTTCAGCGGCAGGATGCCATCCTTGCCCAGTACCTCGTACTTGTAGGTCTCGCCCACACCCAGGCGCGGCACGAACAGCTCCCACACCCCGGCGCTGTGGCGCAGGCGCATCGGGTGGCGACGGCCGTCCCAGTTGTTGAAGTCGCCCACCACCGAGACCCGCCGCGCATTCGGCGCCCACACCGAGAAGCACACCCCGTCGACGCCATCGACCTGCGTCGGCTGGGCGCCGAAACGCCCGGACAGGTCGCGGTGGTTACCCTCGGCGAACAGGTACAGGTCCATGTCGCCCAGTTGCGGGCCGAAGCTGTAGGGGTCTTCGGTGACCTGCTCGCCGCCGGCCCAGGCGATCTGCAACAGGTACGGGTGCGCCTGGTCGAGGTGCGCGGTGAACAAGCCTGGCAGGCTGCCCTGCTCCATTTCGGCCAGGATGCGCCCGTCATGGCGGGCCAGGACGCTCACTTTCAGGGCATTCGGCAGGAAGGCGCGGATCACTTGCCCGCCCGCGCCGTCGCCATGGGGGCCGAGTACTGCAAATGGATCGGCGTGCTCGGCGCGGGCCAGGGCATCGAGGTCCCGTTGCCGAAGGCCGCCGTTTTCACGCGTTGTTACGTTCATGCTGACTCTCCCCAGGTACTGATCAGTCTATGCAGGCCATGCAAAGGCACGGCCAGCCAACTTGGACGGTTTTCGGCTTCGTATGTGATTTCGTAGGCGGCTTTTTCCAGGCAGAACAGTTCCAGGGCGGCACGTTCGCCCTCGGCCTGCTGCCAGGCATGCGGCATGGCCGCCGTGGCCAGGCCATAGGCTTCGACAAAGGCATGCCGCGACTGGTGCAGGTACTGCCTGGCAACCCGCTGCCGGGCCTGCCGCGCCGGCTCGGAAAGGTCCACGGCAGAGGCGCTGCGCAGGATCATGGCAGCAGCATAGTCGAACGATCGCAGCACGCCGCTGACGTCCTTGTACGGGCTGTGTTTCGCCCGTCGTTCCTCTAGCGGCCGGGCCGGCTCGCCTTCGAAATCGATCAGGTAGGCATCGCCCTGCACCACCAGCACCTGACCCAGGTGCAGGTCGCCGTGCACGCGCATCAGCAGGCCGCCCTGGGCCTGGCGGGTCAGTTCGGCAATGTGCTGGGCCAGGCCGTCGCGCTGTTGCTGCAGGTCGTCGACCAACGCCTGGCTGTCGCTGTCGAGGTGCTCACGGTGCTGCACCAGCAGGTCGAGGGCGTGGGTCAGTTCGGCACTGATCTGCGCACTCCAGCGCTCGCTGTCGGCAGCATCGCTCGGCCGCGGCTGGAACGCCTCGTCGTCGCTCGGCGCGGCCAGCAGCAGGTGCATCTCGCCCAGGCGCTGGCCGAGCAAGGCGGCAAAGCCGGTCAGTTCGGCCAGCGCGTCGGTGTGCACCTCGGTGTCGAGGCTGGCAGGCTCCATCTGGTCGCGGATGGCCCGTTCCAGGGTATTCTGGGTCCAGGCCCAGGCGTCGCCCTGGTTGCTCAGGTAGCCCTGGGCGATCATCAGCAGGTGGGGCGCACCCTGCTCGTCCACGCGGCTGACCCAGGCCAGCAACGGCGAGATGTTGGCAAAGCCGGCAGCGGTCAGGTAGGCACTCATTTCCAGCTCCGGGTGCACGCCCGGGTTGACCCGGCGGATCAGCTTGAGCACCACCTTGTCACCGATCACCACCGAGCTGTTGGATTGCTCGGCGCTGAGGTAGCGCACGCTGCTGTCCTCGTTGAGCTCAAGGCCGGCCAGCTGGTCGGTGCTGGCGAACTGCAGTTCGCCCTCGCCGCGGCCGCAAGGCAGACGCAGGCCGTCGTGACAGGCACGCAGCACGGCGCGGATGAACGGTTCGAGGACAAAGGCGTCGGTGATCAGGCCCACCTGGTGGGCCCGGCGCACCCGCGACAAGGCCAGCTGCTGCGGCAAGGCGGTGCTGATCTGCTCTTCCGGCAGCAGGCCGAACGGCAGCTGGTAGCGCGTGGCCACCGCGCCACTGAGCACTTCGATCTCGCTGAGCAGCACCGGCGTGGTGGCGGTGCCGAAGCGCACGCCGTAGCACAGGCGCACCTGGTCGATCGGGCCTTCCTTGCCGGCGAACCAGCGGCGCTTGGGCAGATAGTGCGGCAGGATGGCGCCTTGCAAGGTGTCGCTGGAAGGTGCTTCGAGCAGTTCTTCCATGCGCTTGCGCAATACCAACGTAGTCAATTCGGGTAACCCCTCGGTGGGCTGGATGTGCCAGCTGGGCATGCGATCGTGTTCGGCCAGCAGGAACCAGTAGAAGGCGTAGGGTGGCAAGGTCAGCAGGAACGGCAGTTGCCCGATCGGCGGGAAGGCGCTGCCACCGAGCATCTCCACCGGTACCTTGCCGGCGTACTGTGACAATTCCAGTTCGGCCGCCTGCGCGGCACGCGAGACGTTGGCCACGCACAGGATGACCTCGGTATTGCCGTCGGCATCGGTGTATTCGCGGATATAGGCGAGGATGCGCCGGTTGTTCGGCGTCAGCGTGCGCAGGCTGCCACGACCGAAGGCCTTCTGCTGCTTGCGCACCGCCAGCATGCGCCGGGTCCAGTTGAGCAGCGAGTGCGGGTCGTTGGCCTGGGCTTCGACGTTGACTGTCTGGTAGCCGTACAGCGGGTCCATGATCGGCGGCAGCACCAGGCGCTGTGGGTCGGCGCGGGAGAAACCGCCATTGCGGTCCGGCGACCATTGCATGGGGGTGCGCACGCCATCCCGGTCGCCGAGGTAGATGTTGTCGCCCATGCCCAGCTCGTCGCCGTAGTACAGCGTTGGCGTGCCGGGCATCGACAGCAGCAGGCTGGTCAGCAGTTCGATACGCCGGCGGTCACGCTGCAACAGCGGCGCCAGGCGTCGGCGGATGCCCAGGTTGATGCGCGCGCGGCGGTCTTCGGCGTAATAGTTCCACAGGTAGTCGCGCTCGCGGTCGGTGACCATTTCCAGGGTCAGCTCATCGTGGTTGCGCAGGAAGATCGCCCACTGGCAATTGGCCGGGATCTCCGGGGTCTGGCGCAGGATATCGGTGATCGGGAAGCGGTCTTCCATGGCCAGCGCCATGTACATGCGCGGCATCAGCGGGAAGTGGAAGGCCATGTGGCACTCGTCGCCCTCGCCTTCACCGAAGTACGGGCGGGTGTCTTCCGGCCACTGGTTGGCTTCGGCCAGCAGCATGCGGTCAGGGTAGTTGGCGTCGATCTCGGCGCGGATCGCCTTGAGTACCGTGTGGGTTTCCGCGAGGTTCTCGTTGTTGGTGCCGTCGCGCTCGATCAGGTAGGGGATGGCGTCCAGGCGCAAGCCGTCGACACCCAGGTCGAGCCAGAAGCGCATGACGCCGATCACCGCCTTGAGCACCTGCGGGTTGTCGAAGTTGAGGTCTGGCTGGTGCGAATAGAAGCGGTGCCAGAAGTACTGGCCGGCGACCGGGTCCCAGGTCCAGTTGGATTTCTCGGTGTCGAGGAAGATGATGCGCGTGCCGTCGTATTTCTGGTCGTCGTCCGACCACACGTAGAAGTCCCGCGCCTTGCTGCCGCGCTTGGCGTGGCGGGCGCGCTGGAACCAGGGGTGCTGGTCGCTGGTGTGGTTGATGACCAGCTCGGTGATCACCCGCAGGCCGCGCTTGTGCGCCTCGGCGATGAAGCGGCGGGCGTCGGCAAGGTTGCCGTAGTCAGCATGCACGGCCTTGTATTCGGCGATGTCGTAACCGTCGTCACGCCGTGGCGAGGGGTAGAACGGCAGCAGCCACAAGGTGTTGACGCCCAGCTCGGCGATGTAGTCGAGCTTGCTGATCAGGCCGGCGAAGTCGCCGATGCCGTCGTTGTTCGAATCGAAGAACGACTTGACGTGCAACTGGTAGATGACGGCGTCCTTGTACCACAGCGGGTCGTCGATGAAGGCTGCCGGGCGGGAACGCTTGGCCATGTGCGACTCCTTTCAGTTACAGGTTGCTCTGGCCCCATGCACAAGCAACTTACTTTACACAGTCCCCGTGAGAGCGGGCGGGCTGGCGAATCAGGCGCCGCAGTGCATGGCACCGGCTTTGCCGGTGTTCGCGGGCGCGCCCGCTCCCACAGGGTTACCGCAGCTTTTCGATACGCCAGATCCCGAATGGCAGGTGCCAGGGTTCGATGCGCATGAACTGGGTCTTGCCATACCAGGACCAGCGGTGGCCGTTCATCAGGTCCTCGCCATGGGTCTCGGCGTTGTCATCCAGCCCCAGCTCCCACAAGGGCAGCTCGAAGTGCGCCTCCTGGGCATTGTGCGGATCGAGGCTGATGGCGATCAGGATGTAGTTGTCGCGCGCGCGCGTGCGCTTGGCGAAGTACAGGATGTTGTCGTTCCAGCAGTTGAAGAACGCCACGCCCAGGTGGGTCTGCAGTGCCGGGTTCTGCCGGCGAATGCGGTTGAGCTGGGCGATCTCGGCGATGATGTTGCCCGGCTGGGTGTAATCGCGCGGGCGGATCTCGTACTTCTCCGAGTCGAGGTACTCCTCCTTGCCCGGCAAAGCCGCCGCCTCGCACAGTTCGAAGCCCGAGTACATGCCCCACAAGCCCGAGCCCATGGTCGCCAGGGCGGCGCGGATGAGGAAGCCGGCGCGCCCGGAATGCTGCAGGAAGAACGGGTTGATGTCCGGCGTGTTGACGAAGAAGTTGGGCCGGTAGCACTGGCTCCAGGGCGGCTGGTTGAGCTGTTCGAAGTACTCGCGCAGCTCTTGCTTGGTATTGCGCCAGGTGAAATAGGTGTAGCTCTGCGCGTACCCGACCTTGCCCAGGCGCGCCATCATCGCCGGCTTGGTGAACGCCTCGGCGAGGAAGATCACGTCCGGGTAGTGGCTGCGCACATTGGCGATCAGCCATTGCCAGAACGGCAGTGGCTTGGTGTGCGGGTTATCGACGCGGAAGGTCTTCACGCCCTCCTCGACCCAGCCGATGATCACGTCGCGCAGGGCCAGCCACAGGCCTGGCACCGCATCGGGGGCATAGAAGTCGACGTTGACGATGTCCTGGTATTTCTTCGGCGGGTTTTCGGCGTAGCGGATGGTGCCATCCGGGCGCCAGCTGAACCAGCCAGGGTGTTCCTGCAGCCACGGGTGGTCCTGGGAGCACTGGATGGCGAAGTCCAGGGCGATTTCCAGGCCGTGCTGGGCGGCTGCCGAGACCAGCCGGCGAAAATCCTCCCGGCTGCCCAGCTGCGGGTGAATGGCGTCATGGCCGCCCTCCGGACTGCCGATGGCGTACGGGCTGCCGGGGTCGCCGGGCTGGGCCTGCAGGGAATTGTTGCGGCCCTTGCGGTGCTTGCTGCCGATCGGGTGGATGGGCGGGAAATACAGCACATCGAAGCCCATGTCACGGATCATCGGCAAACGCTCGTGCACATCGTTGAAGGTGCCGTGGCGCTCGGGGCTGTCGGTGCAGGAGCGCGGGAACAGCTCGTACCAGCTGGCGAACTGCGCGGCCGGGCGGTCCACATCCAACGGGTACTCGATGCTGCGGGTCAGGTAGCTGCGGTGTTCGGCCTCGGCCATCAGCCGGCTGGCCTCGGCGCCGAGGAACACGGCCACCTGGTCGTCTTCATCAAGGGTGGGCAGCCGCTCGGCAAGTGCCTGCAGTTGGTCGCGCAAGGCACCGCCGCTCAGCTCGATGCCCTTGCCCAGCAGCAGGCGCCCTTCTTCGAGTTCGAGGCTGATGTCGACGCCGGCCTGGTACTTTTTTTCCAGGTCGTGGCAGTAGGTGGCGAAGGGGTCGATCCAGGCCTCGATACTGAACAGGTGCGGGCCGATTTCGGTGGGGATGAACTCCGCCAGCCACAGGTCGTTGCCCGCCGAGGTCATCGGCACGCAATGAATGCGCCGGCTGCCGGCCTGGCGCCAGTTCAGCGTCACTGCCATGCGGTCGTGGCCGTCGCTGAATACCTTGCTGCTGACCGCAACCGGCTGGTTGCTGATGGCCTTGGCTGCGAATGCGCCGCCTTCGAGCACCGGCTGGGTGTCCTCGATGACAATGCGCGGCGCCAGCAGGGCCTGGGACAGGCTGATGACCTGGTCCGGATGGTCATTGGCCATGGGCACGCTTTCGAAGGGCTCTTTCAGAGACATCAGGCCTTGCTCCCTTGGGCTGGTGGCGGTAAGGGTTCAGAGCCATGCGCAGGCGCGGGGGTTCAAAAAAATTGAGCGAACGGCAGCTGCCAGGGTCGAAGCCTGCAGCACCTCTTCAATTACCCACGCGAGGTCAGGCCATGAACATTCCCATTCCACCGGAAACACCCGACCCCAACATCGACGACCCGAGCCTGCCGCCGCCCGTGCCGGAAGAAGACCCGGACGAGCTGCCGATCAAGCCGACCGTGCCGCCGACGGTAGGTGACCCGCCGAGCCAGGAGCCACCGGTGAAGGGTTAAGGGTAGACCAGGATTTTGTGCTGACAGGGCCGGCCTCTTCGCGGGCACGCCCGCTCCCACAGGTATTTCACAGCGCCCCAGGGCAGTGAAGTACCTGTGGGAGCGAGCGTGCCCGCGAAAGGGCCGGAACAGCCAACGCATCAACCAGCAGTAACCGCCGAGATCTCCGCCACACTGATCTCGCGCATGCGGAACTTCTGCACCTTGCCGGTCACCGTCATCGGGAACTCGTCGACGAAACGGATATGCCGCGGCACCTTGAAATGCGCGATGCGCGCCTTGCACCATGCCTGCAACTCCTCGACCGTGGCGCTGTGCCCCGGATGCAGCTTGATCCAGGCGACGATCTCTTCGCCATAGCGGCTGCACGGTATGCCGATCACCTGCGCATCGGCCACCGCCGGGTGGGTGTAGAAGAACTCTTCCAGCTCGCGTGGGTAGATGTTCTCGCCACCGCGAATGATCATGTCCTTGTTGCGCCCGACGATGCGCACATAGCCCTGCTCGTCCATCACCGCCAGGTCGCCCGAATGCATCCAGCCAGCCGGGTCGATGGCCTCCGCCGTGGCTTGCGGGTTGTCCCAGTAGCCGAGCATCACGCTGTAGCCACGGGTGCACAGCTCGCCGATCTGCCCGCGCGGGACGATGCAGCCGTCGGCGTCTACAACCTTGTTCTCCAGTTGCGGCTGGGTACGGCCAACGCTGGTCACGCGCAGTTCCAGATCGTCGTCCGGGCCGGTTTGCAGCGACACCGGGCTGGTCTCGGTCATGCCATAGGCAATCTGCACTTCGGCCATGTGCAGCTGGTCGATGACCCGGCGCATCACCTCGATCGGGCAGGTGGCGCCGGCCATGATGCCGCTGCGCAAGGTGGACAGGTCCACCTGGGCCCGCAACGGGTGGTCGAGCATGGCGATGAACATGGTCGGCACGCCATAGAGGATGCTGGCACGCTCCTCGGCCACGGCGCGCAGGGTGAGCTCGGCGTCGAAGGCGTCGTTGGGGTAGACCATGGTGCTGCCGTGGGTGATGCAGCCGAGGTTGGCCATGACCATGCCGAAGCAGTGGTACAGCGGCACCGGGATCACCATGCGGTCGTGTTCGCTCAGGCCCAGGCTCGCGCCGACCATGAAACCGTTGTTGAGGATGTTGTAGTGGCTGAGCGTGGCACCCTTGGGTGCGCCGGTGGTGCCGGAGGTGTACTGGATGTTCACCGGCTGGTCGAACTGCAGGCTTTGCTGACGTGCAACGCAAGCTTCGCGAGAGGTCTGCCCTGCCCGCTCTGCCAGCGCATGCCAGGGCAGGAAGCCTGACGGCGGGTTGCCCGCGAGGCTGATCACACCGCGCAAATCCGGCAGCCGTGCACTGGCCAGTTGACCCGGAATGGCGCACGCCAACTCGGGCACCAGCTGCTGGACCATGGCGTGGTAGTCGGACGTCTTGAAGGCATCGGCACACACCAGCCAGCGGCAGCCGGACTGGCGCAGTACATATTCAAGCTCGCCCACGCGGTAGGCCGGGTTGATGTTGACCAGGATGGCGCCGACCTTGGCACTGGCCAGTTGCAGGATGCACCACTGGGCACAGTTGGGTGACCAGATGCCGACGCGGTCGCCGGTGTTCACCCCCAGCGCCATCAGCGCGCGGGCATGCACTTCGACCTGTTCGGCCAGCTGCCGCCAGCTGTAGCGCAGGCCCTGGTGGCGGGAGACCAGGGCTTCGCCATCGGCACAGCGGGCCACGGTGGCATCGAACGCCTGGCCGATGGTCAGGGTCAGCAGCGGTTGGTCCTGGCGACCGCGGGTATAGCTTGGTTGACTCATGGGTGTCCCTTCTTGTGGTTGTTCTGGGCACGGCTGAAACAAGCGGGGAATACTCTGGCGCAGATTTACGTTTACGTAAAGGTGACGAGGCAATTGACAGTCACTCGGCACAGGTTTACGTTAACGTAAAGGTGATGAACGACACCGGCCCCAGGCTTGACGCCGAGCCCTGTGGGAGCGGGCGTGCCCGCGAATGCGATCACTCAGGCAATGACGGTGGTCCTGCTGACGCATTCGCGGGCACGCCCGCTCCCACAGGGTTCGACGCCAGATCCTTGAGCTACGGTGTTACCCATATTTCAAGAACAACAAGGTGCCCCCGCATGCATTACCCCACCCTGAACTTCGCCCTGGGCGAAACCATCGACATGCTCCGCGACCAGGTCCGCACCTTCGTCGCCGCCGAACTGGCGCCCCGCGCCGCGCAAATCGACCACGACAACCTGTTCCCCGCCGACATGTGGCGCAAGTTCGGTGACATGGGCCTGCTGGGCATCACCGTGCCGGAAGAATACGGCGGTGCCGGCCTGGGCTACCTGGCCCACGTGGTGTCGATGGAAGAAATCAGCCGTGGTTCGGCCTCGGTGGCGCTGTCCTACGGCGCCCACTCCAACCTCTGCGTCAACCAGATCAACCGCAATGGCAGCCACGAACAGAAGCTCAAGTACCTGCCCAAGCTGATCAGCGGCGAGCACATCGGCGCCCTGGCCATGAGCGAGCCCAACGCGGGTTCCGACGTGGTGTCGATGAAGCTGCGTGCGGAAAAGCGCGGCGACCACTACGTGCTCAACGGCAGCAAGACCTGGATCACCAACGGCCCCGACGCCAACACCTATGTGATCTACGCCAAGACCGACCTGGACAAGGGCGCGCACGGCATCACCGCATTCATCGTCGAGCGTGACTGGAAAGGCTTCAGCCGCAGCAACAAGTTCGACAAGCTGGGCATGCGCGGTTCCAACACCTGCGAGCTGTTCTTCGACGGCGTCGAAGTGCCGGAAGAAAACATCCTCGGCCAGCTCAACGGCGGCGTGCGCGTGCTGATGAGCGGCCTGGACTACGAGCGCGTGGTGCTGTCGGGCGGGCCGACCGGCATCATGCAAAGCTGCATGGACCTGGTGGTGCCATACATCCATGACCGCAAGCAGTTCGGCCAGAGCATCGGCGAGTTCCAGCTGATCCAGGGCAAGATTGCCGACATGTATACCCAGCTCAACGCCAGCCGCGCCTACCTGTACGCCGTGGCCCAGGCCTGCGACCGTGGCGAGACCACCCGCAAGGACGCTGCCGGGGTCATCCTGTACACCGCCGAGCGCGCCACGCAGATGGCCCTGGAGGCAATCCAGATTCTTGGCGGCAACGGCTACATCAATGAATTCCCGGCAGGCCGCCTGCTGCGCGACGCCAAGCTGTACGAGATCGGTGCCGGCACCAGCGAAATCCGCCGGATGCTGATCGGCCGCGAACTGTTCAACGAAACCCGCTGAGCACAAGGGACGGGCGCACATGGCTACCTTGCACACCCAGATCAACCCGCGTTCGGCGGAGTTCGCCGGCAACAGCGCGGCCATGCTCGAACAGGTCCAGGCCCTGCGTGGCCTGCTCGCCCAGGTGGCCCAGGGCGGCGGGCCCAAAGCCCAGGAACGCCACACCTCACGCGGCAAGCTGCTGCCGCGCGAACGCATCGACCGCCTGCTGGACCCCGGCTCGCCGTTCCTCGAGATCGGCCAGCTGGCCGCCCATGAGGTGTATGGCGAAGACGTACCGGCTGCCGGCGTGATCGCCGGCATCGGCCGCGTCGAGGGCGTGGAATGCATGATCGTGGCCAACGACGCCACGGTCAAAGGCGGTTCCTACTACCCACTGACGGTGAAGAAACACCTGCGCGCGCAGACCATCGCCCTGCAGAACCGCCTGCCCTGCATCTACCTGGTGGACTCCGGCGGCGCCAACCTGCCACGCCAGGACGAAGTGTTCCCCGACCGTGAGCATTTCGGGCGGATCTTCTTCAACCAGGCCAACATGAGTGCCCTTGGCATCCCGCAGATCGCCGTGGTCATGGGCTCGTGCACGGCCGGCGGTGCCTACGTGCCAGCCATGGCCGACGAAGCGATCATGGTGCGCCAGCAGGCCACCATCTTCCTTGCCGGCCCGCCCCTGGTGAAGGCCGCCACCGGTGAAGTGGTGAGCGCCGAAGACCTCGGCGGCGCCGATGTGCACTGCCGCACCAGCGGCGTGGCCGACCACTATGCCGACAACGACGAGCATGCCCTGGCCCTGGCCCGGCGCAGCGTGGCCAACCTCAACTGGCGCAAGCTGGGCCAGTTGCAGCGCCAGGCAGCGGTGGCACCGCTGTATGCCGCCGAGGAGCTGTATGGCGTGGTGCCGGCCGACGCCAAGCAGCCGTTCGACGTGCGTGAGGTGATCGCGCGACTGGTCGACGGCTCGCTGTTCGATGAATTCAAGGCGCTGTTCGGCACCACCCTGGTGTGCGGCTTCGCCCACCTGCACGGCTACCCGGTGGCGATCCTGGCCAACAACGGCATCCTCTTCGCCGAGGCCGCGCAGAAAGGCGCGCACTTCATCGAACTGGCCTGCCAGCGTGGCATTCCGCTGCTGTTCCTGCAGAACATCACCGGGTTCATGGTCGGCAAGAAGTACGAGGAAGGCGGCATCGCCAAGCACGGCGCCAAGCTGGTCACTGCGGTGGCCTGCGCCCAGGTGCCGAAGTTCACGGTGATCATTGGCGGCAGCTTCGGTGCCGGCAACTACGGCATGTGCGGCCGCGCCTACGACCCGCGCTTCCTGTGGATGTGGCCCAACGCGCGGATTGGCGTGATGGGCGCCGAGCAGGCCGCCGGCGTGCTGGCCCAGGTCAAGCGCGAACAGAGCGAGCGCAGTGGCCAGCCATTCAGTGCCGAAGACGAAGCCCGGCTCAAGCAACCGATTCTCGACCAGTACGAGCACCAGGGCCACCCCTATTACTCCAGCGCCCGCCTGTGGGATGACGGCGTCATCGACCCGGCCCAGACCCGCGACGTGCTCGGCCTGGCCTTGTCGGCCGCGCTGAACGCACCGATCGAAGCGAGCCGCTTCGGCATTTTCCGGATGTGACCCATGAGCGATTTCAGCACCCTCGAAGTGATCCGCGACCCGCGCGGTTTCGCCACCCTGTGGCTGAGCCGCGAGGACAAGAACAACGCCTTCAACGCCTTGATGATCCGCGAGCTGATCGTCGCCCTCGACCAGCTGGCCGAGGACGCCAGCCTGCGCTTTGTGCTGCTGCGCGGCCGTGGCCGGCACTTCAGCGCCGGCGCCGACCTGGCCTGGATGCAGCAGTCGGCGCAACTGGACTTCAACACCAACCTGGACGACGCCCGCGAGCTGGGCGAGCTGATGTACGCCCTGCACCGCCTGAAGACGCCGACCCTGGCGGTGGTCCAGGGCGCAGCCTTTGGCGGCGCACTGGGCCTGATCAGTTGCTGCGACATGGCCATCGGGGCCGAGGACGCCCAGCTGTGCCTGTCGGAAGTGCGCATCGGTCTGGCCCCGGCGGTGATCACCCCGTTCGTGGTCAAGGCCATCGGTGAGCGCGCCGCGCGCCGCTACGCCCTCACCGCCGAACGCTTCAGTGGCGTGCGAGCCCGCGAACTGGGCCTGCTGGCCGAGGTGTACCCGGCCAGCGAGCTGGACGCCCAGGTCGAAGCCTGGGTCGCCAACCTGCTGCAGAACAGCCCGCAAGCGCTACGCGCCACCAAGGACCTGCTGCGCGAGGTGGATGCCGGCGAACTCAGCCCGGCCCTGCGCCGCTACTGCGAAAACACCATTGCCCGCATCCGCGTCAGCGCCGAAGGCCAGGAGGGCCTGCGCGCCTTCCTGGAAAAGCGCCGCCCCGCCTGGCAAACCGACGACAAGAAGGAGTCGCGCCCATGAGCCGCCCCGCTTTGACCACCCTGCTGGTCGCCAACCGTGGCGAAATCGCCTGCCGGGTGATGCGCACCGCCAAGGCCATGGGCCTGACCACCGTCGCCGTGCACAGCGCCACCGACCGTGACGCCCGGCACAGCCGCGAAGCCGATATTCGCGTCGACCTCGGCGGCAGCAAGGCGGCCGACAGCTACCTGGTGGTTGACAAGATTCTCGCCGCGGCCAAGGCCAGCGGCGCCCAGGCCATTCACCCCGGCTATGGCTTCCTGTCGGAGAACGCGGGCTTTGCCCGTGCCATCGAACAGGCCGGGCTGATCTTCCTCGGCCCACCGGCCAGCGCCATCGATGCGATGGGCAGCAAGTCGGCGGCCAAGGCGCTGATGGAAGCCGCTGGCGTGCCGCTGGTGCCGGGTTACCACGGCGAGGCCCAGGACCTCGACACCTTCCGCGCCGCCGCCGAACGCATCGGTTACCCGGTGCTGCTCAAGGCCAGTGCCGGTGGTGGTGGCAAGGGCATGAAAGTGGTCGAGGAGGAAAGCCAGCTGGCCGACGCCCTGGCCTCGGCCCAGCGCGAGGCGCAATCGTCGTTCGGCGACGCGCGCATGCTGGTGGAAAAGTACGTGCTCAAGCCGCGCCACGTGGAAATCCAGGTGTTCGCCGACCAGCACGGCAACTGCCTGTACCTCAATGAGCGGGACTGCTCGATCCAGCGCCGTCACCAGAAAGTGGTTGAAGAAGCCCCTGCGCCTGGCCTGTCGCCTGAATTGCGCCGGGCCATGGGCGAGGCGGCGGTCCGCGCGGCCCAGGCCATCGGCTATGTCGGCGCAGGCACCGTCGAGTTCCTGCTTGACGCCCGTGGCGAGTTCTTCTTCATGGAGATGAACACCCGCCTGCAGGTGGAGCACCCGGTTACCGAGGCCATCACCGGCCTCGACCTGGTGGCCTGGCAGATCCGCGTGGCCTGCGGCGAGCCCCTGCCGATTACCCAGGAACAGGTGCCGCTGATCGGCCATGCCATCGAAGTGCGCCTGTATGCCGAGGACCCGGCCAACGAATTCCTGCCCGCCACCGGCACGCTGGCGCTGTACCGTGAGTCGGCGCCTGGTGAAGGCCGGCGGGTGGACAGCGGCGTCAGCGAGGGCGATGCGGTATCGCCATTCTACGACCCTATGCTGGGCAAGCTGATTGCCTGGGGCGAGGACCGCGAACAGGCACGCCTGCGCTTGCTGGCCATGCTCGATGAATTTGCCATTGGCGGGCTGAAGACCAACATTGCCTTCCTGCGGCGCATTCTCGCCCACCCGGCGTTTGCCGCGGCCGAGCTGGACACTGGTTTCATTCCGCGCCACCAGGACGTTCTGCTGCCCGCGCCGCAGGCGCTGCCGGCCGCTTTCTGGGAGGCCGCAGCCGAGGCCTGGCTGCAAGGCCAGCCCGGGCTGCAGCGCGATGACGACCGCGGCTCGCCGTGGGCCGAGCGCACTGGCCTGCGCCTGGGGCTGCCGGCACGCAGCAGCCTGCATCTGGCCAGCAATGGGCAGGACCAGGCGGTGGCCCTGGAACGCAGCGCCGCGTCCACCTGGCAACTGGTGAGCGAGCACCTGGTGCATGACCACGCAGGTATGCGTCGCCAGCATCTGGCGATCCGCCGTGGCGCCACGTTGTACCTGCACTGGGACGGCGAGATGCATGCAGTGGCAGCCTTCGACCCGATCGCCGAGGCCGAGGCCAGCCACAGCCATCAGGGTGGTTTGGGTGCGCCGATGAATGGCAGCATCGTGCGGGTGCTGGTCGAGCCAGGGCAGCTGGTGGAAGCGGGGACGGCGCTGGTGGTGCTGGAGGCGATGAAGATGGAGCACAGCATTCGTGCGCCGCATGGCGGCACGGTGCAGGCGTTGTTCTGCCAGGAAGGCGATATGGTCAGCGAAGGGACGGTGCTGGTCGAACTGGCGGAGTGACCGGAGCTGTTTGGCTTGAGTTTTGTGGGGCCTGTGAGATCGAGCGCCGCCCGCGCGGCGCATCGCGGATAAATCCGCTCCTACATTTGTTGCAACGTGCCGAACCTGTTACGCCATGGTTGCCAGCCTGGCGCATGCCTGGAGGAGCGGATTTCATCCGCGATGCGCCGCGCGGGCGGCGCTCGATCTCCAACGCGCCACAACAACCACGCCTGGCACCCGCCAGCCCCACCCGAATCTCAGACCCTAAAAAACCCCATGCACCCGCACGACCACACCCAGAAACTCGCACCCCGCTTCACAGAGAACAGTCGGATAGCGCGTATTCAGCGGCTTGAGCATCTTGTCTCCGCCCTCCTCGATCAACTGCCGCAACACCGCCGGCCGCCCCGGCTGCCGGGCAATGACCAGCCTACCTGGCTCTGCCGGCAGGCCGGTATCCACCAGCACTCGCATACCCTCGGGCACGCTCTTGCCACTGGCGGCATTCATCGAATCGTTCTCTACCACCAGCCAGAACGCATTACCCGCAGGCATGTAGTCGCTCTGCTCGTGGCTTTTGCCTGTTTCTGGCAAGGGTCCCTGCAAGTCCGCCCAACTCAGGACTGGGAAGCGAAAGCTTGCATAGAGCAGCGCTTTGCCTGAGTCCGCTTGGTCGGCCGCATAGCGACCAGGTGATTCGCGCACCATATCGCGCTCCACCACCATGACCTGCGCTTCGAGAAACACCAGCCCAAGTTTTTCAAGCTTTTCGTTGATGGTTTCCAACGTCGGCTGCCGCGTGCCACGCAGCCAATGGCCTACGCCGCCCTGAGTCATGCCCAGGCGTTCGGCCAGCTTGAGCTGGCTGAGATTGTGTTCGCGCTTGTAGCGCTTGAGAAATGCGTTCCAGTTTTCCATGAGCGGCAACAATACGGACTGTATTATCCGCAGCAATACACAATCTGAATTATTTATTTGGGCATGAATAGTACAGTTTGACCTATGCTGTGATTCCTGTGTGTTTGAAGGGAAATCAGAAGGTATCGCGATGAAACCACCGAAAAACGACGAAACAGATCTCGACAGCGAAGCCGCTCGCCGCGCCCTCGACTACTACCTCAACCCCAACCCGCAGCGCCCCACCCTCGACAACAGGATCTGGACGTTGCACGAGGGCGTCACCAGCGAACAGGCCCGGGAGCATGCCATCGCCCTGCTGCGCTGCGCCGCCGCCACCGCCCAGGAAACCGCCACCCACCAGCACGGCAGCCAGCGCGAATTGACCTTCGCCCTGATGCACATGATGGACATGGCCCGCGCGCTGCTGGAGCACAAACGCGCTATGGAACCAGGCATCTAGGCAACAAAGAAGGGAGAGACGTGATTGGCCGGGTAACGGCAAAGGCCCCGATTGCCGGACCAGGAAGCGCACCGGTAAAACTTTTTTACCGGATAAGCGAAAAATTCATTTGACTGGCAAATGATAACGATTATTATTGCACTCAACTGATCGCGAGATCAGCTGGATAACCTGGAGCTTAGGTCGCTATCAGATTATCTCCTCATCAGGCTAATCACGGTTTTGGACCCGGCTTTTTTGCCGGGTCTTTTTTTTTGGCTCTTCAGGCTAATGAAGATCGTGATGGCGCGCATCGTAGCAAAAGTGTTTCAGGGCGTGAACGTTCATTGCAGAACATTGCGAAAACAGCACTTGAGAATCAATATCGTTTGTCTTACGCTGACGTTGCGTCACGGAAGATGCCCCCTCTCCCATCCAGCAAGGAGCTGACCATGAGCCGCCTGCTAGTACCGCTCGAGCACCGAACCCCGGCTGCGGGGCACGATACCGAAGCGTCTCTACTGCACGCCTTGAGGCATCTGCCACGGCGCGTACAGCAAGTGTTCCTGCTCAGCCGCCTGGACCAGCTGGGCTTCGCCGCCATCGCCGCCCGCCTCGACCTGCCCCTGGCGAGCATCGAGCGGCATATGGGCCAGGCCCTGCAGGCCGGCCACTCACGCCGCGATGCGCTGGCGAGCGTCGCCGGTCAATGGTACGTACGTTTGCAGAGCCCCGAGGTGACTGCCTGCGAGCGCATTGACTTCCGTCGCTGGCTGGACGCAGACCCGACGCACCTGCAAGCGTTTCATGACACTGAACTGCACTGGCGCAGCCTGCTGGTACCGGCACGGCAACTGGGGCATGACGGCTGGTACCGGCAAGGACGAGCCGCTCTGTCGCTGGGCGGTTGCTCGGTCGCGTTAGGTCTGGGCGTAGCGGCGCTGGTAGTGCTCGGTTTTTGCGCCTGATCCACGCCTCAACCACGCCGTCAGCGTTTACACCGGGATTGGCCTGTTGGCGCTCAGGTTCGCGTGCTGGTCAGCGTTTCCGACAAGCCGGCCAGTAACAGCCACCCGCACAAGCTGACGGCCACGAACAGAAGCCCCAGGCTCATCGGCAGCGCGCTTTCGACACTGGCAACAAGACTGCCAGCCAAACCACCGCCGGCGAACAGTAGCGTGGTATTGAGCGACGCTGCCGCACCGGCCTGCTGCGGGTAACGCGCCAAGGCTTGGGTCGTAGCCGCAGGCCGCACCAGCGTTGTCCCGGTGCTGCACACGATCATCGATAGTAGAAGCCCCGTCACCGTCAACCCTGCCACCCACTCCCAGACCAGCAGCGTGACGCCACCGAAAGCGATCAGCAGGAACCCGGTCTTGATCTGCGCCAGCGGGCTTATGCGGTTGTTCGCATAGGTCGCGGCTGCACCGCCGGCGATATATGCCAGCCCATAGGCGATAAACACCATCGAGAATTGATACGGGGTCAGCCCGAGGTCATCCATGAATGCCAGTGGCGCGACCACGATAAAGGAAAAATGGCAGGCAAAAGCGAGGCTGGACAACAGGGAGTGCGCAAGATAGGTCGTGTCACGCAGCATGATCCGATAGCTGCCCATGCCTGAAACCCGCCCGCGCGATGCAGGCGTGTCCTGCAGCAACGCAAACGACAAGCACGCAACGATCAGGGCAATGAAGGCAAATACGCTAAAGCTGCCCTTCCAACCAAAGGCCTGTTGCAGAAACGCCCCCGCGACCGGTGACAACGAGATGAACAGCCCACTCGCACTGGTCAGCAGGATACGCATGGCATTGCGCTGCTTGCCGCTATACAGGTCCTGGACCAGCGCCTGGCCCAGGACGAAACTCCCGCATCCCAAGGCCTGCAGCAAACGGAACGCCATGAACGTCTCGTAGCGGCCCGAGAATGCACAACCCACTGCCCCGATGATGGATAGGCCCAGCCCAGCGAGCAACAGCCGCTTGCGTCCCATGGCATCGGACAGTGGCCCGATCACCAGTTGCGCCAGGGCCACACCCAAAGCAAAGAAACTCACCGAGTAGGCTATTTGCTGCGACCCGACATGAAATTCATCTGCAAGCGCAGGGAATGACGGGAGGATCACATCGAGGGGGAACACGCCCAGTAGGCACAGCAGGATCAACAGGGCCGAGTACAGAAAATTGCTGACCGGTTCGAAGGGCCGAGGCACGCTGTTAACCTCGCCGCTTCTCGTTGCAAAAGAGCATCACCTGAGTCTCCGGAACTCCGCCAAGTTGTTGCCCGATGATAGCGATGGCCGAAAGATGCACAAGGCGAAGCGGTCAGCGATACTTCCGATAAAAATGTAGGATTTTGCTCCCATCCGAAGCAATACAAGACGCCTCGCCGCTGCCCCTGGCCAGGCCCTTCGCGAGTAACGCTGAGCCTTCGACAACAGCAAACGACCCGCCCCGCTCAGTAATTGAAATCATGGCCAAGCTGGCCCTGCATCCATTCGAGAAATTGCCGCACCCTGTGGGTTTCGGCATGGCCCCGGGGAAACACCAGATGGTGAGCGCTGACCGGGGTCGCCAAGTCCTGCGCGAATACCGGTACCAGCTCGCCCCGGGCTATATAGTCCTGCGCCAGCAAGGAGCTCTCCAACGCCAGCCCGTAACCGTGGCTGGCGGCTTCAAGGCTCATGTACGAGCGATCGAAACTCAGCGCATAGGGCGATTGCGGCAAGGCCAAGCCTTGCTGGGCGAACCATTGCGGCCACTGCACCAATGCGGCCTCCGACAGGATCAGGTTCTGCCCCAGCAAGTCGCTGGGCTGCTTGACCCGTGTGCGTTCGAGCAGCTGCGGCGAAGCCAGCACGGTGGCGCGTTCATGGCGGATGGTGCGCACTTCCAGGCTGGGCCAGTTGGGATAGCCATGGCGGATATCCAGGTCGATCTGATGACGGCCAAAGTGCAATGACTCGTACGAGCAGGACAGGTTGATCTGGATTTGCGGGTGACTGGTGCGGAAGTGGTCCAGGCGCGGCAGCAACCAGAGCAGCCCGAAGCTTGGTGCGGAATGCAGCCGCAGGCAATCGAAGCCCACGGCGTTACCGGCGCGCTCGGTGGCCATGGCCAGGCTCTGCAGGATGCCCGATACCTCGCGCAGGTACTGCTCACCCGCCGGGGTCAGCGCCACACCGCGCGCCTCGCGAATGAACAATGGTCGACCAATCAAGGCCTCCAGGTTGGCGATCTGATGGCTGACCGCAGAGGGCGTGAGGTTCAACTGCTCGGCGGCGCGCGCAACGTTAGCGAAGCGGGCGACTTGCTCGAAGGCCTGAATTGCTTTCAGCGAAGGGATCTGCGGAGACTTTCTGAGAAGGTCCAGGCTCATGGGCATTCCTGCATGGTTCGCGGCGGTACCTAGGGTTTTACCCGTCCTTCAAACCCAGGCACAAGCCGAGGGCTGAATATTTTTCAGCATCGGGTGAAACCGCCAGCGTTGCTCGGCCCGCCCAGCGAGACGAAGCTGTGCCTATCGGTTCTGCCTGAACCGCCGCTCACAACAATAATCACCCGGAGCACTCCCATGCTGTTAACAGGAAAATTTGCCGTCATCACTGGCGCCGCCTCGCCCCGCGGTATCGGCCGCGCCACTGCCCAGGCGTTCGCCGAACAGGGCGCCAAGGTCGCGATTCTCGACCTTGATCCAACCGCCGCCGCCGAAGCCGCCGCTTCCCTCGGCGAAGGCCACATCGGCCTGGCCGCCAACGTTGCCGATGAAGCGCAAGTGCGCGATGCCATCGCCCAGGTCCTGGCGCAGTTCGGACGGATCGACGTGCTGGTCAACAACGCCGGTATCACCCAGCCAGTGAAGACTCTCGACATCACTGGCGCGGACTATGACCGCATTCTGAACGTGAACCTGCGTGGCACGCTGCTGATGTCCCAGGCGGTCATCCCGACCATGCGTGCGCAGCAGGCCGGCAGCATCATCTGTTTGTCGTCGGTGTCTGCCCAACGCGGTGGCGGCATCTTCGGCGGCCCTCATTACAGCGCCGCAAAGGCTGGCGTACTCGGCCTCGGCAAGGCCATGGCCCGGGAGCTGGGGCCGGATAACATCCGCGTCAATTCGATCACCCCTGGCCTGATTCACACCGATATCACTGGCGGCCTGATGCATGATGAACGCCGTCACGCCATCATCGAAGGCATCCCGCTGGGGCGCCTGGGCGAGGCCCGGGATGTCGCCAATGCGGCATTGTTCCTTGCCAGTGATCTGTCCAGCTATCTCACGGGCATTACCCTGGATGTCAACGGCGGCATGCTGATCCACTGAGCATCCGCCGCATCGTGACCGGCGCCCGAGCCCGGCGCAGGTCACGCGTTCGATAACAACAAGAGATCAGAACGAAATGACCACACTAGCGCTCGATGCGGTGTCCGCCGCACGCAGCAGTGCCTACCGCAAGACGGCCTGGCGACTGATGCCCTTCCTCATGCTCTGCTACCTGTGTGCCTACCTCGACCGGGTCAATGTCGGCTTCGCCAAGCTGCAGATGATGGACGACCTGGCCCTGTCCGAAGCGGTCTATGGCCTGGGTGCCGGCATGTTCTTCATTGGCTACTTTCTCTGCGAGGTGCCCAGCAACATCATCCTGCACAAGGTCGGCGCCCGGCGCTGGATTGCCCGCATCATGATCACCTGGGGCATCATCTCGGCAATGTTCGCCCTGGTGGAGACGGCCTGGCAGTTCTATGCCCTGCGCTTCCTGCTGGGTATCGCCGAGGCAGGCCTGGCACCTGGGCTGCTGCTGTACCTGACCTACTGGTTCCCCTCCTATCGCCGGGCGAAAATGACTGCGCTGTGGTTTATCGCCATTCCGCTCTCGGGGATGATTGGCGGCCCGCTGTCAGGCTGGATCATGGAACGTTTCGCCGGGGTGCACGGCTGGGCGGGCTGGCAGTGGATGTTCCTGCTCGAAGCCATCCCCACGGTGCTGGTGGGGATCCTGGTGCTGAGCTACCTGAAGGATGGCGTCGACCAGGCACACTGGCTGAGCGACGAAGAAAAGGCCCTGGTGCGCAAGGAACTGGCCGAAGACGAGCAACACAAGGTCACGCATGGTTCGGTGTCCGATTTCATCCGCGACCGTCGCCTGTGGTTGCTGGCCGGCATCTACTTCTGCGTGGTGATGGGCCAGTACGCGATCACCTTCTGGCTGCCTACGCTGGTGCGCAATGCCGGTGTCAGCGAGCCCTTGCACATCGGCCTGCTGACCAGCCTGCCGTACCTGTGCGCCATCGTCGCGATGCTGCTGGCCGGACGCAGTGGCGACCGCCACCGTGAGCGCCGCTGGCACCTGGCGATCCCCATGCTGATCGGCGCCCTGGGCTTGAGCCTCGCCGCCGCGCTGGGCAGCAGTCTGACCCTGTCGATCCTCAGCCTGTGCCTGGCTGCGGCCGGGGTGCTGTCCGCTTCCTCACTGTTCTGGATGTTGCCTACCACGCTGCTCGGCGGGGTTTCGGCAGCAGCCGGCATCGCCGCGGTGAACAGTTTCGCCAACCTCGCCGGGTTCTGCTCGCCGTACCTGATCGGCTGGGTTACCACCACCTTGGGCAGCAACGCCATCGGTATGTATCTCATCACCGCCGTGCTCATCCTTGGCGCCTTCCTGGTGTCGCGAGTACCGGCTCATCTGGTCAATCGCTGATTCGAAAAAGGAGTCACCCCCATGACTGCTGTGCCTTCCACCAACGAGGCGCTGCCACTGGCTGTGCGCGCCCGCAATATCCGCCGCCATGCATTGCGCATGGGCCAGGTCCAGGGCCAGGGCTATGTCGGCCAGGCCTTGGGCGCTGCCGACCTGCTGGCCGTCGCGTACTTCCACGCGCTGCGTATCGACCCCGACAACCCTGAGTGGGAGCGGCGCGACCGCTTCTACCTGTCCATCGGGCATTATGCGATCGCCCTCTACGCCGCGTTGATCGAGGTCGGCGTGATTCCCGAGGAGGAGTTGGAAACCTACGGCAGCGACGATAGCCGTCTGCCTATGTCAGGCATGGCCGCCTATACCCCTGGCATGGAAATCACCGGCGGTTCGCTGGGCCACGGGCTGGGCATCGCGGTCGGCGCCTGCCTCGGGCTCAAGCGCAAAGGTTCGGACAGCTGGGTGTACAACCTGCTGTCCGATGGCGAGCTGAACGAGGGTTCGACCTGGGAGGCGGCGATGTCGGCCAGCCATTGGCGCCTGGACAACCTGATCGCGATCATCGATGTGAACAACCAACAGGCCGATGGCCACGCCAGCGAAGTACTGGCCTTCGAGCCGATCGTCGAGCGTTGGCAAGCGTTTGGCTGGTTCGTGCAGCGAGTGGATGGCAATGACCTGGATGCGCTGGTCAGCGCCTTCGACCAAGCCCGCGCCCACCCGGCAGCACAACCGCGGGTGATCATCTGTGACACGCGCATGGGCAAAGGTGTGCCGTTCCTGGAAAACCGCGACAAAACGCACTTCATTCGCGTCGATGAAAACGAATGGGATCTCGCCCTTGAGGCGCTGGACGCCGGGAGCCAAGTATGAGCACAGTGAATGCACCGAAAAAACGCCTGACCACCTCGGCCATGATCGCCTCGATTGCCGCCGAGGGTCAGCCAACCCGCGCTGCCCCGTTCGGCCATGCCCTGGCCAGCCTGGCCGAGCACCGCCAGGATATCGTCGGGCTCAGTGCCGACCTGTCCAAGTACACCGACTTGCACATCTTCGCCAAAGCCCACCCCGAGCGGTTCTACCAGATGGGCATGGCCGAGCAGTTACTGATGAGCGCTGCCGCTGGCATGGCCCGCGAAGGCATGACCCCCTTCGCCACTACCTATGCGGTATTCGCTTCGCGTCGGGCTTATGACTTCATCTGCATGGCGATCGCCGAAGAAAACCTCAACGTCAAGATCGTCTGCGGTTTGCCTGGCCTGACTACCGGTTATGGCCCGAGCCACCAGGCCACGGATGACCTGGCGATCTTCCGGGCGATGCCCAACCTGATGATCGTCGACCCCTGTGATGCGCTGGAAATCGAACAGGCCGTGCCGGCGATCGCCGCCCACCAGGGGCCGGTGTACATGCGCCTGCTGCGCGGCAACGTACCGTTGGTACTGGATCGCTACGACTACCGCTTCCAGCTGGGCAAGGCCCAGGTGCTGCGCGGTGGCCGCGACGTGTTGCTGATCGCCAGCGGCCTGATGACCATGCGTGCCCTGGAGGCTGCAGAGCAGTTGCACAAGGATGGCGTGGATGTGTCGGTACTGCATGTGCCGACTATCAAGCCGCTGGATGAACAGACCCTCCTCGCCGAGGCGCGCAAGCCTGGGCGCCTGGTGGTCACGGCGGAAAACCACTCGATCATCGGCGGCCTTGGCGAGGCGGTGGCGGGCGTGCTGCTGCGTAACGGGGTCACGCCCACCTTCCGCCAGATCGCACTGCCGGATGCATTTCTCGATGCGGGTGCGCTACCGACATTGCATGACCGCTACGGGATATCCACCGACGCGGTGTCGAGGCAGATCAAGGCGTGGTTGTAGCGCAGCCAGTCGTTGCGGGTCAGGCTGGGATGGCACCGGCTTAGCCGGTGTTTGCGGGTGACACCGCTACCACAGGTTGTGCGCAGCGTTTGCGAACAGCCTGTGCAGCCAAGGCGATCGCCAAGTGACAAACCGTCACTATCGCCGAGGGTATACTCTTTGCGGTGCCTTGGCCTGGCGAACAGTTGCATCCGGAGAGTGCCCAGTACGAGCGCCTGAACACGAATTTCAGGGCTAGATGCTCGTAACGCTGGACGCTTCTCTCCAGCAACAACCCGCCACGGTGGAAGCCCGGATTTCATGGACTGATTTCTGGACCATAAAAGCCCGGATGCCCATGGAACGAAGCGGCTTTGACTGAAACGAAAAAAGACGCCTAAGCGTCTTTTTTCAATGACCTACAGACTTCCATGGAAATCTATAGGCCGATATTTGGAGCGGGAAACGAGACTCGAACTCGCGACCCCGACCTTGGCAAGGTCGTGCTCTACCAACTGAGCTATTCCCGCGTCGTGATGGGTGCCATTCTAGCGATTTCCAAAATGGCGTCAACCCCTTGATTCAAAAAACTTTTTATTTCCGTTCCGAGCCTTCACGCAGGTGCGGCCAGGCGGCCAGCAGGTAGTGCACCATCGACCACAGCGTCAGCCCCGCCGCCACCAACAGCAGTGCGTAGCCGAGGATGACCCAGAAGGTCACGGCCGGCGGGTTGGCCAGCAGGATCACCAGGGCCAGCATTTGCGCGGCAGTCTTCCACTTGCCCAGGTTGGACACCGCCACCTGCGCCCGTGCCCCCAGTTCGGCCATCCACTCGCGCAGTGCCGAGACCACGATCTCGCGGCCGATGATGACTGCCGCCGGCAGGGTCAGCCAGAAGTTGGCGTGGGTCTGCACCAGCAGCACCAGCGCCACCGCCACCATCAGCTTGTCGGCCACCGGGTCGAGGAAGGCGCCGAACGGCGTGCTCTGCTGCAGGCGACGCGCCAGGTAACCATCCAGCCAGTCGGTAGCGGCGGCGACGGCGAACACGCTGCTGGCAGCCATGTAGCTCCAGTGGTACGGCAGGTAGAACAGCAGGATGAAAATCGGGATGAGCAGGACGCGCAGAACGGTGAGCAGGTTTGGAATATTCATCGGTACGACTGGCGGCAAGTTGAGCCCGGCATTCTACTCGCTATGCAGGCTGGCATAAATCGACTCGGCAAGCTTTTTACTGATGCCGGGGGCCTTGGCAATTTCGTCGACACTGGCGCGGTTGAGTTCCTGCAGGCCGCCGAAATGTTTCAGCAGGTCGCGGCGGCGCTTGGGCCCTACCCCGGCCACATCCTCCAGGCTGGACACCCGCCGCGCCTTGCCACGCCGTGCGCGGTGGCCGGTAATGGCGAAACGGTGCGCTTCGTCGCGGATCTGCTGGATCAGGTGCAACGCCGGTGAATCGCCCTTGAGGGTGAATTCGTGATGCACATCATTCAGGTACAGGGTTTCGAAGCCGGCCTTGCGCGTTACGCCCTTGGCCACGCCGAGCAGGGTCAGGTCAGTAAAGCCCAGCTCCTGCATGACGTCGCGGGCCATGTTCAGCTGGCCTTTGCCACCGTCCACCAGGAGCACGTCGGGCAGCTTGCCCTCGCCGTCGCGAATGCGCCCGTAGCGGCGGGTCAGCGCCTGGTGCATGGCGGCGTAGTCGTCGCCGGCGGTGACGCCTTCGATGTTGAAACGGCGGTAGTCGGACTTCAACGGGCCTTCCGGGCCGAACACCACGCAGCTGGCCACGGTGGCCTCGCCGCTGGAATGGCTGATGTCGTAGCACTCCAGGCGCTGCGGCACTTCGTCCAGGCCCAGCACCTCGGCCAGCGCTTCGAAGCGGGCGGCCATGTGCTGGCGGTTGGCCAGGCGCGCATTGAGAGCCTGCTCGGCATTGGTCACTGCCAGCTGCTGCCAGCGAGCGCGGGTGCCGCGCACGCGGTGGCTGATGGCCAGTTCGCGGCCACGCAGGGTCTGCAGGGCTTCGCCGATGGCCTCGAAGTCTTCATGCACCACGTTGACGATCAGCTCGCCGGGCAGTTCGCGCTCGGCATTGCCCAGGTAGTACTGGGCAAGGAATGCGGCCATCACTTCGGCCACCTCCTCCTCGATGCCAACCTGCGGGAAGAAGTTCTTGCTGCCCAGCACCCGCCCGCCACGCACGCTGATCAGGTGCACGCAGGCGCCGCCGGGGTTGACGAAGGCGGCGACGACGTCGACGTCACCACTGCCGCCTTCGATGTATTGCTGGTCCTGGACCCGGCGCAACAGGGCGATCTGGTCACGCAGCTCGGCGGCCTTCTCGAAGTTGAGGGCCATGGCCGCCTTCTCCATTTCCGCATTCAGCTCGTTGCCCAACTGCTGGCTGCGGCCCTCGAGGAACATCACCGAGTGACGCACGTCTTCAGCATACTCCTCGGTGCCTACCAGCCCGGTGCACGGCCCTTTGCAGCGCTTGATCTGGTACTGCAGGCACGGCCGGGTGCGGTTGGCGTAGTAGCTGTCTTCGCACTGGCGCACGGAAAAGGCCTTTTGCAGCAGGCTGAGGCTCTCGCGTATGGCACCGGCGCTGGGATACGGGCCAAAGTAGCGGCCCTTGGCCTTCTTCGCCCCGCGGTGAATGCCCAGGCGCGGAAATTCACCGTCGGAAAGAAACACGTAGGGGTAGGACTTGTCGTCGCGCAACAGGATGTTGTACGGCGGCCGCCACTCCTTGATCAGGTTCTGCTCCAGCAGCAGCGCCTCGGTTTCGTTGGCGGTGATGGTGGTTTCGACCTGGGCGATGCGCGCCACCAGCGCGGCGGTCTTGGGTGCCAGGCCGGTCTTGCGGAAATAACTGGCCAGGCGCTTCTTGAGGTTCTTGGCCTTGCCTACGTAAAGCAGGCGAGCTTCGCCATCGAACATCCGGTAGACGCCCGGGCGACCGCTGCAGGTCGCCAGGAAAGCGCTGGCATCGAAAACTTGGGACATGAGGTTCTACAGGCTTGCGTCGACCATACCGTGGCGAACGGCCAGCAAGGTCAGTTCGACGTCGCTGGTGACCGAGAGTTTTTCAAAGATCCGATACCGGTAAGTATTGACGGTCTTGGGCGAGAGGCACAACTTGTCGGAGATGATCTGCACTTTCTGGCAGCCGACGATCATCAGGGCAATCTGGATTTCCCGTTCCGACAGGGCATCGAACGGCGAGCCCTGTGGCTGGAAGGGTTTCAGTGCCAGCTGCTGGGCGATCTGCGGGCTGATGTAGCGCTGGCCGGCAAAGGCCAGGCGGATCGCCTGGACCATTTCGTCAAGGCCGGCGCCCTTGGTCAGGTAGCCGGCGGCACCGGCCTGCAACAGCCGCGTGGGGAACGGGTCCTCCTCGCACACGGTCACGGCAACCACCTTGATGTCCGGGTGGCTGCGCAGCAGTTTGCGGGTGGCCTCGAGGCCACCGATGCCGGGCATTTTCACGTCCATCAGCACCACGTCCGGCTTCAGCTCGCGGGCCAGCTTGAGTGCCGACTCGCCAGAGTCCCCCTCACCCACCACCTGCAGGCCGTCGATGTCGGCCAGCATGCGGGTAATACCGGTTCGTACCAGATCGTGATCGTCAACCACTAGGACCCTAATCAAGCACACACCTCGTCAGCAGGGCGATTGGATCCCGCCACCTTAACAAAATTTTTCATGGCGGGCCTAACGCATTCCTTCTGTCAGAAAAGACTGAGCTTCAGCGCTGAACGGTCTTACTGTCTGCCGTGGCCTGGCATTGTGGGTCAAACGCGCCATCAAGTGCCAAAGTGCTGCCTGATCGTCGCCCGACAACTGCCGGAAAGCTGCCAGCAAGCCGGCCTCATCCATGCTCAGCCCCTCCAGTGCTGCCGGGGTGCGCGTGCCGTTGAGCACATACAAGGCATCCACGCCCTGGGCCGCCAATGCTGCCAGGTAATCGAGCCTGGGCGTGCGTTCGCCACTCTCGTACTTGCCCTGGGCGTTGGGTTCGACCCCACCGATCTCGCCAAACGCTCGCTGGGTCATGCCCAGGCGCTCACGTTCTTTCCGCAACCGCGGCCCGATTCCATCCATAGCGGTTCTCCTGTTACCAGGGCTCACTATGCCGATGCTCTTTGGCCACTACAAGCCACCATTAAGCTATCAATCGATCGTGCGCTGCATGCGCACGAAACATTCGTCCTCGCCCATTTCGACAAAGCCGTGCCGCTGGTACAACAGGCGCGCCGGGTTACTGCGAAACACCATCAACCGCAACAGCGGCAGGCGGCGCTGCCTGGCCCATTGCGCCAGTTGCTCCAGCACCCAGCTGCCGATACCCCGCCCACGCTGCTCGGGAAGCAGGTGCAGTTCGCGGATGAACAACGCCTGACGGTCCTGGCTGAGGCTGCAAAAGCCCAGCAGGGCATCACCTTCGGTGACCAGCCACTGCTCACGCCAGCCCCAGGCTTCGTCGAACGCTTGCTCGAGCCACAACAGGCCGTATTCGCGGTAGTACGGCAGCATGGCACGCCGCGTCAGATCGCGGGCGAAGGCACAGTGGCTGGCGTTGGCGGGGGTAAGGCTCAGCGGCATCAACTGTCGGGCTCCTGGGTTCGTCAATCCTGGGCGTAGCATACCGGCGAGCTGCCGGGGCCTCGTCTATCCAGCTCGTCTTCAAGCCACTCGGCCAGAACCCGGGCATTGTTGCACTCGGTGTCCGTGCCGGCGTAGAGCAAGGTCAGCGTACCCTTCCCTGCCACGTCCAGCAGCGGATACCAATGCACGGGATGAGCTGCCAGCTCTTGCCGGTAGCGCTGGGTGAAACCGGTGAAGTCCACGCTTCCCTGATGAAATGCCTTGCGCAACTCATCCGACGGCGCAACTTCGCGCAACCACTGCCCGTGCAGATCCTCCTTGCGCTTGTTGCGCGGCCACAGGCGGTCGACCAGCACCCGTTGGCCATCGCCTGGCTCAACCGCATCGTAGACACGCTTGCAGCGAATCATCGGTTTTCTCCTGGCTTTACCGTCTGTCATCAGACTAGGTAATTCATTGATCGAGGTCACGGCCAGGCGGCGAATTGTTTCTATGCTCTAGGCCTTCGGCACCTTCGCCAACGCCAACCGGAGCCCTCATGGCTACCCCGCTATTGGCCAGCCAGCCGCAGCTGGCGCACAAACCTGGGCGCGCCACCATGGCGTTGTTCTTCGGCCTGCTGCTGGCCGGCCTCGCCTACAGTGCCTGGAGCCTGAAACAGGACGTGAGTGCCAGCGGTACGGTGGTCACCACGGCCACACCCTTCCTGCTGCTGGGGCTGGCGTTGCTGATTGCCCTGGGCTTCGAGTTCGTCAATGGCTTCCATGACACCGCCAACGCAGTCGCCACGGTGATCTACACCCACGCCCTGCCAGCACCTGTGGCGGTGGTCTGGTCCGGCCTGTGCAACTTCCTTGGCGTACTGCTTTCCAGCGGTGCGGTGGCGTTCGGCATCATCGCCCTGCTACCGGTGGAGCTGATATTGCAGGTCGGCTCTTCAGCCGGCTTCGCCATGGTCTTCGCCTTGCTGCTGGCGGCAATCATCTGGAACCTCGGCACCTGGTGGCTGGGCTTGCCGGCCTCTTCTTCGCACACCCTGATCGGTTCAATCATCGGCGTCGGCGTGGCCAATGCGCTGATGCATGGGCGTGACGGCACCAGCGGCGTGGACTGGGCCCAGGCCAGCAAGGTCGGCTATGCCCTGCTGTTCTCTCCCCTGATCGGTTTTGTCTGCGCCGCACTCCTGCTGGTGGCATTGCGGGCGCTGGTCAAGCGCCAGGCACTGTACCAGGCGCCGCAGGGGCAGACGCCACCGCCGTGGTGGATCCGCAGCGTGTTGATCCTGACCTGCACCGGGGTTTCCTTTGCCCATGGCTCCAACGACGGCCAGAAAGGCATGGGCCTGATCATGCTGATTCTGGTCGGCACCCTGCCGATGGCTTACGCGCTGAACAAGACCATGCCCAATGAGCAGGCGCTGCAGTTTTCCGCCATTGCCGAGGTGACCCGCCAGGCGCTGGTAAGCAATGCCCCGCAAACGGCCCCGGCCGACCCGCGCCAGCTGCTCGCCCGCTTCGTTGCCGAACCCAAGGCCAGCCCGCAACTGGTACCGGCACTGGCTGCGCTGACCGGGACGATCGGCGAAGAAGTCAGCGGCTACGGCTCGCTCAAGCGTGTACCGGCCGAGGCCATGGCCAACGTGCGCAATGACATGTACCTGGCCAGCGAAGCCATCCACCTGATCGAGAAATACCAGCTGGTGACCTTCGATGCCGACACCCGCAGCCAAGTGCAGCTGTTCAAGACCCAACTGGACGACGCCACCCGCTACATCCCGCTGTGGGTGAAGGTAGCCGTGGCCATCGCGCTGGGGCTGGGGACCATGATTGGCTGGCGGCGTATCGTGGTGACGGTTGGCGAAAAGATCGGCAAGACCCATCTCAGCTATGCCCAGGGTGCGTCTGCGGAAGTGGTGGCAATGTGCACCATTGGCGCGGCGGACCTGTTCGGGCTCCCCGTGTCGACCACTCATGTGCTGAGTTCAGGGGTAGCCGGGGCCATGGTGGCCAATGGGTCAGGTATCCAGAAGCGCACGCTGGTCAACTTACTGATGGCCTGGGTGCTGACCTTGCCGGCGGCGATGCTGTTGGCCGGGAGCCTGTACTGGCTCCTGAGCCACATTTTCTGACGGGCTGGACGTGACGTGGCAGGCCCGGCCGGTGCATACCTGCAAGGTCGCTGTTGCCTGGTCAGCCAGGAATCTTCAGGCCACGCTGCACCGCTGGTCGTTCGAGGAACACCGCCAGCACCCGCTGCACTTCCTTGAACTGATCGAAACCGACCAGCTCGCGGGCGTTGTACCGCTCTACCAGGTTGCGCACCCAAGGGAAGATTGCGATGTCGGCGATGCTGTAGTCATCGACCATCCAGTCCCGCCCCTGCAGATGCCGGTCCAGCACGCCGAGCAGGCGCCTGGATTCGTTGACATAGCGGTCACGCGGGCGCTTGTCTTCATATTCCTTGCCAGCAAAGAAGTGGAAAAAGCCAACCTGGCCGAACATCGGCCCGATGCCGCCCATCTGGAACATCAGCCACTGGATCGTCTGGTAGCGCTGGGCCGGGTCGCGGCTCAGCAACTGCCCGCTCTTTTCCGCCAGGTACTGCAGGATCGCGCCCGATTCGAACAGCGCCAGCGGCTGGCCGCCCGGCCCATCAGGGTCGAGGATGGCGGGGATCTTGTTGTTGGCACTGAGGGAGATGAATTCGGGGCTCAGCTGGTCATCGTTGTCGAAACTGACCTTGTGCGGCTCGTAGGCCAGGCCGACTTCCTCCAGCATGATCGAAACCTTCACGCCATTGGGCGTGGGCAGCGAATACAGCTGCAACCGCTCGGGGTGCCGAGCCGGCCATTTACGGGTGATGGGGAACGCGCTCAGATCGGTCATGCCTGGCCCCTGCAGAAATGAAAGCTGCTACTTTAGGGACAACGCCGCGGTTTGACCATCGCCAGGCAGATGCAGAAGGCGCGGCTCCCTGCCACGCCCGAGCGGCAATCAGTAGCGCGGCGCCACAGCCTCGGCACCCTGCGAGATGATCACTTCGACACGACGGTTGAGCTGGCGCGATTGCGCATCGGCATTGCTCGCCACCGGGTACTCCTTGCCATAGCCCGCGCTGGCAATACGCGCGGTCGCCACACCCTGGCGACGCAAGGCATTGGCCACGGACACGGCACGCCGCTCTGACAGCTGCTGATTGAAGGCATCGCTACCGGTGGAGTCGGTGAACCCTTCCACCAGCACCTTGCGCTCCGGGTTGGCCAGCAGGTACTCGGCCAGTTGCCGGATGTTTCGCTGGCTACTGCCCCGCAGTTCCGCACGGCCGGTATCGAACAACACATCACCGAAGGTCACCACGGTACCGCGCTCGGTCTGTTTGGCCTTGAGCGCCTGCAGCGCCTTCAGTTGGGCGGTACGCACGTCCAGGCGCGCCTGGGTACGTTGCGCCTCGATACCCTGCAGGCCGGCTTCCGCCTGACGCAGCAGGATGGTCTGCTCGGCGCTGTCGATCTTGCGCTGGGCCAGGTAGGCCAGCTGCTCGACGTCGGGCGATTTCCGATTGTTCAGTGAAACCCCTTCGGCCTTGCCCAGGGCGATGTAGGCTTCCTGGGTTTCCAGTGCGGCAATCCGGCTGGACTCAGGCTTGCCCTGCAGTACCGAGTAGGCCTCACGGGCTTCCAGCAGGCGGGCGTTTTCCGGCGTGGCAGCGCAGCCGGCCAGCAGCAGGCCAAGTAGCGAAACCATTGTAAACAGTGGGCGTTTCGACATGTTCGTGTCCTTCAGTGGATGGCGTTCTGCGGCGCTTCGAGCATTTCCTGGCGAAGCACCTCGATCCCTTTGCGGGCGGTATCCAGTTGTTCCTGGCGTTTACCGGCCATGGCCTTGCGCTCGGCCAGGCGGGCATCGGCCTCGGCCTGCTCGGCCAACCGACGGACCTGCTCGAGGTCGCCCTGGCCAAGGGCGCGGTCCATGGCGCTGAGTTTTTCCTGGGCCGCGCGCATCTCGACCGGGGCATATTGCGTGGCATCGGCAGACACCGCGCGGTTGACGGCGCTTCGCGTCAGTTCGATCTGCTCGCTGGGCACCAGGGCGCTGGCGCAGCCGCCGAGCAATACCAGCGAGCCGATGAGCAGGCTTTTGACTGTGGATCTGGCACGCATGAAGGGTCTCTCCTTGAATGCGTCTGCAAAGGTCTCGGGCACGGCATTGCCGCCGTTGCCGGAGTGTCGATGCAGAGGGTTGGGAATGAACCAGGATGGGGCGAGAAACCCGCCCGCGTCAGCGGGCCGGGCGAAGGGGCAGCGTGAAACGTGTGGTCATCCTGGGCTTCTTGTGGTGAAGACGCGGCCAGAGTAGTGCGAAAAGCGGGAAGCCCAAATCGGACCTATCGCTGAAAGACGTGCGATTCTTCAACAGGCAGGCGGCATGGCGCCGGTCTCAGCCTTGGCCATGCGCCTTGAGCTTGAGCTTTTCCGTGTCCACGCGCACGAACACCGAGTCGGCGCTGACCGTCAGTACATCGCCGGCCCAGACCTCGCAGAGCACCCGCGTCTTGCGCCCGACCTCACCTTCCACGCGGGCCTTGAGCAGCAACTCGACGCCCATCGGTGTCGGTTTCAGGTAGCTCAGGTTGAGCGTGCCAGTGACGCAATCGATACGCGGCAGGCTGCCCGCTTCGCGGCCCTCGGCGCGGTAGTGGTAGGCCATCGCCGTCCAGTTGGAGTGGCAGTCCACCAGCATCGCCAGCAAACCGCCGTAGACCAGGCCGGGCCAACCGATGAAGGTGCTGTCCGGGGCATGCCGGCATAACAGATGGACGCCGTCGGTGTCCCAGTGGCTTTGCAGGTGCAGGCCACTGGGATGGGAGCAACCACAGCCGTAGCAGGTGCCGTCGGGTGCAGCCAGGGCCTGGAGGGAAAGGGGCTGGTCGTTCATACGCTTCCTGTGCTTGTTGGAATGGGGGCGGATAACGCCCCCATTTAAGCAGAAACATCAGGCCGTCTGGGTGACTGCCTTGCCGCGCTTCTGGGTCAGCGACACCAGCAGGATGAACACGGTCACGCCTGCGGTCATCAGGGTCTCGTAGCGGTAGGCATCGCTGAACAGCATGTAGCCCAGGACCATGACGATGGTGCCGATCACCAGCCAGGTCAGCCACGGGAACAGCCACATCTTCAGTTCCAGCTGGCGCCCCTCACGCTCGGCACGGGCACGCATGCGCAGTTGCGACACGGCAATCACCAGGTACACCAGCAAGGCGATGGCACCGGTGGTGGACAGCAGGAAGCCGAACACTTTGCCAGGGAACACATAGTTGACGAAGCAACCGGCGAAACCGGCCAGGGTCGAGAACAGCACCGCCACGGTCGGTACGCCAGCGCCGGAGATACGCTTGGTCACGCTCAGCGCCTGGTCACGGGCACCCAGCGAATAGAGCATGCGCGACGCGGTATACAGGCCCGAGTTCATGCAACTGGTCACGGCCACCAGCACCACCAGGTCGACCAGCAGCTTGGCACCCGGCACATTCAGCACTTCCAGCACGCACTGGAACGAACCCACCGCTTTCAGCCCGGGGTCGTTCCAGGCCACCAGCGACACCACCAGGAAGATCGACGCCAGATAGAAGATGGCGATGCGGTACACCACCAGGTTGGTGGCGCGGCGGATCTTGTCTTTCGGGTTGGCGGTTTCATCCGCGGCAATGGTCACGATCTCGGCGCCGAAGAACGAGAAAATGGTGATCAGCACGCCACCCAGCACGGTGCCGAAACCGTTGGGCATGAAACCGCCGTGGTCCCACAGCCGGCTGACCCCGGACACCTCGGCCAGCGGCCAGACGCCAGACACTGCCAGGCTGCAGACCGCGATGAAGGCGATGATCGCCACCACCTTGACCAGGGCGAACCAGTACTCGAAGGCGCCGAAGTTCTTCACGCTGATCAGGTTGGTACCCGACAGCACCAGCATGATCAGGAAGGCGAACAACCAGGACGGCACAGCGGGGAAGTAGGCATGCAGGATATCGGCGCCGGCGATCGCCTCGACCGGGATGATCAGCACCCAGAACCACCAGTACAGCCAGCCGATGGTAAAGCCGGCCCAGGGGCCGATGGCTTCGGTGGCATAGGTGGAGAACGAGCCGCTATTGGGGTTGGCGATAGCCATTTCGCCCAGCATGCGCATGACCAGCAGCACCAGCAGGCCGGTCATTGCATAGGAAATGAGGATGGCCGGGCCAGCGGTGGCGATGGCGTTGGAAGAGCCGATGAACAGGCCGGCGCCGATGATGCCGGCGATAGAGATCATGGAAACCTGACGGGAGGTCAGGCCGTGCTGCAGGGTGCGCTGTTTGTTGTTGTGTAGCGAAGCCATGAACAACCCTCGAATGGCTCGGCCGCGGCGAAGCGGCGGAAGACTGGAGCAGAATTCTGGTCAATTTCTGGTGTTGGTTATTGTTGTTTTGCAGATGCTGGAAAACGTACTGGCCTCCTCTTCGCACAACCGGTTGTCATGATTGATCCAGGTCAGTATTAATCTATAGGCCGGGGTCAACAAACGACCTTTTCGAAACACATGATTCCGCTACGGAATGAACTTCTTCCTTTTTTGCTCGGTAGTTACCCCTCATGTCCAAACGCCTGATGCCTTCGACCACCGCCCTTCAGTGCTTCGAAGCGGCCGCGCGCCACCTCAGCTTCACCCGCGCGGCGCAGGAACTGCACCTGACCCAGAGCGCAGTCAGCAAGCAGGTGGCACAGCTCGAGGACATGCTGGCGCATTCGCTGTTCCAGCGCATTCGGCGACGCCTGCACCTGACCCCGGCCGGGGCGCTGTACCTCACCGAAGTGAACAAGATCCTCACCCAGATCGACATTTCCAGCCGTTACATCCTCAGCTATGGCGACGAGACCGAAGTGCTGCGCATCGCCACCCAGCCCACCTTCGGGGCGCGCTGGCTGGTGCCGCGGCTGAAGGGTTTTGGCGACCGCTACCCGCGCATTCACCTGGACATCCGCAACGAGCTGGAGCCATTCGACCTGGTCCAGGCCAAGGCCGATATCGCCTTCTTCTTCGGCCAGGGCACCTGGCCCGGGGCAACCTGCATCGAGCTGTTCAGCGAAGAGGTGGTACCGGTGTGCAGCCCGCAGCTGCTGGCCAGCCACCGTTTCGACAGCGCCCAGGCACTGGCCGAGCACCGCCTGCTGCAATGCGTGTCGCGTCCGGAAGCCTGGCACGAATGGTTCCTGGGGCTGGGCTTGCACAGCCAGAACAGCTACCACGGGCCGCGCTTCGACACGTTCTACCTGTGCATCCGTGCGGCCATTGCCGGCTGCGGCATCGCCTTGATCCCGCGCTACCTGGTGGCCGAAGAGCTGAGCGAGGGCAAGCTGGTGGTGGCCTGGGACCACCCGGTGGCGAGCAATGGCCGGCATTTCATCGCGCATGCCGAGCATGCCGCCGAAGTGCCCAAGATCCGGGCCTTTGTGCAGTGGATCCGCGAGCGGGTGGCTGAGGGGGATTGAGTTAATCTGGACCGGCCTCTTCGCGGGCTCGCCCGCTCCCACAGGTACTGCACAGAATTCGAACCTGTGGTGATCCTGTGGGAGCGGGCAAGCCCGCGAAGAGGCCGGCACAGCCAACACAACTCAACGGCCAGATCACGAATCCATGGAATGACCCCAATCGAATAATTCGTTTGCGGAATAATTGGCCAACACGCTTGGATAATAAGAAACCCGAACAAAGGTCCGCGTGCCCATGAACCAGGAAAGTATCAGCCAGTCCATTGCCATCGTTCATCCGATCACACTTTCCCATGGCCGTAATGCCGAAGTCTGGGACACCGACGGCAAACGCTACATCGACTTCGTCGGCGGTATCGGCGTACTCAACCTGGGCCACTGCAACCCGGCGGTGGTCGAGGCGATCCAGGCCCAGGCCAGCCGCCTGACCCACTCAGCCTTCAACGCCGCGCCACACGGCCCATACCTGGCGTTGATGGAGCAACTGAGCCAGTTCGTTCCGGTCAGCTACCCGCTGGCAGGCATGCTCACCAACAGCGGCGCGGAAGCCGCAGAAAACGCCCTGAAAGTGGCCCGCGGCGCCACCGGCAAGCGCGCCATCATCGCCTTCGACGGCGCCTTCCACGGCCGCACCCTGGCGACCCTGAACCTCAACGGCAAGGTTGCCCCGTACAAGCAACGGGTCGGGGAACTGCCCGGGCCGGTCTATCACCTGCCCTACCCCAGCACCGACACCGGGGTGACCTGTGAACAGGCACTCAAGGCCATGGACCGCCTGTTCAGCGTCGAACTGGCGGTGGAGGACGTCGCCGCATTCATCCTCGAGCCGGTGCAGGGCGAAGGCGGCTTCCTCGCCCTTGACCCGGCCTTTGCCCAGGCCCTGCGCCGTTTCTGCGACGAACGCGGCATCCTGATCATCATCGACGAGATCCAGTCGGGCTTTGGCCGTACCGGCCAGCGCTTCGCCTTCCCCCGGCTGGGCATCGAGCCGGACCTGCTGTTGCTGGCCAAGAGCATTGCCGGTGGCATGCCGCTGGGCGCGGTGGTCGGGCGCAAGGAGTTGCTGGCGGCACTGCCCAAGGGCGGCCTGGGTGGCACCTATTCGGGCAACCCGATCGCCTGCGCGGCAGCCCTGGCCAGCCTGGCGCAGATGAGCGACGAAAACATCGCCACCTGGGGTGAGCGCCAGGAGCAGGCGATCGTTCGCCGTTTCGAGCGCTGGAAGGCTTCGGGGCTGACGCCGTTCATCGGCCGCCTGACTGGCGTCGGCGCCATGCGCGGCATCGAGTTCGTCAATGCCGACGGCAGCCCGGCGCCGGCGCAACTGGCCAAGGTGATGGAGACGGCAAGGGCCAGGGGCCTGTTGCTGATGCCCAGCGGCAAGGCCCGGCACATCATCCGCCTGCTGGCGCCGCTGACCATCGAAACCGAGCTGCTCGAAGAAGGCCTGGACATTCTCGAGCAGTGCCTGGCGGAGCTGGGCTGAAGGTTACAGGCCGAGTTCCTGCGGCGTGAGCATGTCGGACTCGAAGGCAATCCAGCCGCCTTCGAGTTCGGCGTGGCCATTGACGATCGGGCCGTAGTAGGTCAGGCCGTTCTCCAGGGTCACACAGATGTGCGTGGCGGACTTTTCCGGGGCTGCGAGCGTACCGACGAAATGCACCTTCTTCAGCGTTTCGGTGACGGCCTCCAGGCCAACGCGCATGCCTGGGTTCTCCGAGGCTTCGGCGTCGCCGCCACGGTCTTCGGCGCTGACGGTAATGGTTGCGATGTACGGGTACTGGGTGCTCAAGCGGGGTTACCTCGGTGGGTGGGTAGGCGTATGGGCGCGTAGAGTACGGCAGGTGGTCTCTATTGTC
>NZ_JBKGGT010000023.1:0-78955 GCF_052041995.1 Pseudomonas sp. SMV7
CGAACTGCTTAACGCAGCTCGAGCACATCCTGCATGTCGTACAGGCCAGGCTCGCGCCCGTCCAGCCACAGCGCCGCACGCACGGCACCCTTGGCGAAGGTCATGCGGCTGGAGGCCTTGTGGGTGATCTCCACGCGCTCACCTTCGGCGGCGAACAGCACGGTATGGTCACCCACTACATCACCGGCACGCACGGTGGCAAAGCCGATGGTCTGGCGCTCACGTGCCCCGGTCTGCCCTTCGCGGCCATATACGGCCACTTCCTGCAGGTTACGCCCCAGCGCCTGGGCAACCACTTCACCCATGCGCAGCGCAGTGCCCGACGGCGCATCGACCTTGTGCCGGTGATGCGCCTCGAGGATTTCGATATCCACATCGTCACCCAGCACGCGCGCCGCGGTGTCCAGCAGCTTCAGGCACAGGTTGACGCCAACGCTGAAGTTGGCGGCAAAGACGATCGGGATTTCCTTGCCGGCGTCGACCAGCTGCTGCTTCTCTTCCGGCGTGAAGCCCGTGGTGCCGATGACCATGGCCTTGCCCGCCTTGCGGCAGAACGCCAGGTTTTTCAAAGTCACCGAAGGGTGGGTGAAGTCGATCAGCACGTCGAACTCATCGACCACCTTGGCCAGGTCGTCGGAAATTGGCACGCCGATACGGCCCAGGGCCGCCAGCTCACCGGCATCGGCCCCGACCAGCGTACTGTCGGGGCGGTCGATCGCCGCGGTCAGGCCAGCCTGTGGCGCCTGTTGCTGCACGGCTTCGACGAGGGTCTTGCCCATTCGCCCTGCCGCGCCCATCACTGCAATACGTCGCATAGCCTTATCCTTGTCAGAGGTCGCCGAAGAAGCGCTTCACGCCGTCGAACCAGCCACTGGCCTTGGGCGAGTGGGAGCTGTCGCCTTCCAGTGAATCACGCAGCTCTTCCAGCAGCTCGCGCTGGCGGCGACTGAGGTTGACCGGGGTTTCCACCGCCACCCGGCACAACAGGTCACCGGCACCACCACCGCGCACCGGGGCAACGCCCTTGCCGCGCAGGCGGAACTGCTTGCCGGTCTGGGTGCCTTCGGGGATCTTCAGCTTCACGCGGCCATCGAGCGTGGGCACTTCCAGTTCACCACCCAGGGCGGCATCAGTGAAGCTGATCGGCACTTCGCAGTACAGATGCTTGCCATCACGCTGGAAGATCTCGTGCTCACGCACGTTGATCACCACGTACAAGTCGCCGGTCGGGCCACCATGGGTACCCGCCTCGCCCTCGCCCGACAAGCGGATACGGTCGCCGGTGTCGACACCGGCCGGCACCTTGACCGACAGCGTCTTGTACTCTTCGACACGCCCTTCGCCGTGGCACGAAGGGCACGGGTCGGTGATGATCTTGCCCTGGCCATGGCAGCGCGGGCAGGTCTGCTGCACCGAGAAGAAGCCCTGCTGCATGCGTACCTGGCCGATACCGCCACAGGTCGGGCAGGTCGACGGCGTGGAGCCCTTCTTGGCACCGGAGCCGTCGCACGGCTGGCAGTTGACCAGGGTAGGCACACGGATGCTGACCGTGGTGCCACGCACCGCTTCTTCCAGGTTCAGCTCCAGGGTGTAGCGCAGGTCGCTGCCACGCTGGGCGCCGCCACGTCCACCGCCGCGGCCACCGCCGAAGAAGTCGCTGAACACATCGCCAAAGATATCGGAGAAGTTGGCGCCGCCGAAACCGGCACCACCGCCACCCATGCTCGGGTCCACGCCAGCATGACCATACTGGTCGAACGCCGCGCGCTTGCTCGCGTCAGACAGCACTTCGTAGGCCTCGTTGGCCTCCTTGAACTTGTCTTCCGACTCTTTGTCGCCGGGGTTGCGGTCAGGGTGGTACTTCATCGCCAGGCGGCGATAAGCCTTCTTGAGGTCAGCTTCGCTGGCGCCGCGCTCGACACCCAGGACCTCATAATAATCACGCTTGGACATAGGTCATTTGCACCTTGTTGGGCGTCTGGCATCTGCGCCACGCCATCAGCACCTGCCGTTTTGCCCACCGGGGCCGCTGACAGATGCTGTAAAGATTCTCGAATTCCAGATACGCCAACGCGGGAGCAAGCCCCCGCGCGGCGACATCCTACCAGCTCACCGGCAAACGACGGTGAACTGGCCGACAACATGCAGGGATTACTGCTTGTTGTTGTCTTTCACTTCTTCGAACTCGGCGTCAACCACGTCATCGTGCTTGGCTTCCGGCTCGGCGTGCTGCGCGCCACCCTGAGGCTGTTCGGCCGACTGCTCGGCGTACATCTTCTGGGCAACCGGTGCCGAAACCTTGGACAGCTCTTCGACCTTGGCGTCGATGGCAGCCTTGTCGTCGCCTTTGACAGCGGCTTCCAGGGCAACCACGGCAGCCTCGATGGCGGCTTTCTCTTCGGCGGTAACCTTGTCACCGGCGTCAGCGACCATCTTGCGGGTCGAGTGAACCAGCGCGTCACCCTGGTTACGGGCAGCAGCCAGCTCTTCGAACTTGCGGTCTTCCTCGGCGTTGGCCTCGGCGTCACGCACCATGCGCTCGATTTCTTCGTCCGACAGGCCGGAGTTGGCCTTGATCACGATCGACTGCGACTTGCCGGTGGCCTTGTCTTTCGCGCTGACGTGCAGGATGCCGTTGGCGTCGATGTCGAAGGTCACTTCGATCTGCGGCACGCCACGCGGAGCCGGCGGGATGTCAGCCAGGTCGAACTTGCCCAGCGACTTGTTCTGCGCAGCCTGCTTGCGCTCACCCTGCAGCACGTGAATGGTCACGGCAGCCTGGTTGTCGTCGGCAGTCGAGAACACCTGCGACTTCTTGGTCGGAATGGTGGTGTTCTTCTCGATCAGCGAAGTCATCACGCCGCCCATGGTTTCGATACCCAGGGTCAGCGGGCTGACGTCCAGCAGCAGTACGTCCTTCACGTCACCAGCCAGCACGGCGCCCTGGATGGCAGCACCCATGGCCACGGCTTCGTCCGGGTTGACGTCCTTGCGGGCTTCCTTGCCGAAGAAGTCGGCAACGGCTTTCTGTACCATCGGCATGCGGGTCTGGCCGCCGACCAGGATCACGTCGTCGATCTTGGCGACATCGATGCCAGCGTCCTTCAGGGCGATGCGGCACGGCTCGATGGTGCGCTGAACCAGGTCTTCGACCAGCGACTCCAGCTTGGCGCGGGAAATCTTCACGTTCAGGTGCTTCGGACCGGTCGCGTCTGCAGTGATGTACGGCAGGTTGACGTCGGTCGACTGCGAGGACGACAGCTCGATCTTGGCCTTCTCGGCAGCTTCCTTCAGGCGCTGCAGAGCCAGCGGATCGTTCTTCAGGTCCATGCCGGACTCTTTCTTGAACTCGTCGACGAGGTAGTCGATCAGGCGCATGTCGAAGTCTTCACCACCGAGGAAGGTGTCACCGTTGGTGGCCAGTACTTCGAACTGATGCTCACCGTCGACTTCGGCGATTTCGATGACCGACACGTCGAAGGTACCACCACCCAGGTCATAGACGATGACGGTGTGGTCGCCCTTGGCCTTGTCCATGCCGTAGGCCAGTGCAGCGGCGGTCGGTTCGTTGATGATGCGCTTCACGTCGAGGCCGGCGATGCGACCAGCGTCCTTGGTGGCCTGGCGCTGGCTGTCGTTGAAGTAGGCCGGAACGGTGATGACCGCTTCGGTAACCGGCTCGCCGAGGTAGTCTTCGGCGGTCTTCTTCATCTTCTTCAGGACTTCGGCGCTGATCTGCGGCGGCGCCATGTCCTTGCCGCTGGCCTGTACCCAGGCGTCACCATTGCTGGCCTTGACGATCTTGTATGGCACCAGCTTGATGTCTTTCTGCACGACGTCTTCTTCGAAGCGGCGGCCGATCAGGCGCTTCACTGCGAACAGGGTGTTGTGCGGGTTGGTCACAGCCTGGCGCTTGGCCGACTGACCAACCAGGATTTCGCCGTCGTTGGCGTAGGCCACGATCGAAGGGGTGGTACGCGCGCCTTCGGCGTTTTCGATGACCTTGACGTTACCGTTTTCCAGAACGGAGACGCACGAGTTGGTGGTCCCCAGGTCGATACCGATGATTTTGCCCATGTTAACTCTCCCGAAACTTGAATTTGGTAGCAGCGACTACTTTGGCCAACTGCGGTAATACTTGAAGGCTTGACACCTAGATGGGGATGCCCGGAAGGATTTCAAGCCTTTTCATCGATAGAGGGTTGTGGCGCGCTCGGCGCCTTGCTGACCACCACCATGGCGGGGCGCAGCAGACGGCCATTGAGCAGGTAACCCTTCTGGAATACGTTGAGCACGCTGTTCGGCTCGACTTCGGCGTTTTCCTGCATGGCCATGGCCTGATGATGCTCAGGGTTGAACGGCTGGCCGTGCGGGTCGATGGCTTCGAGGTTGTAGCGCTTGAGGGTGTCCTGGAACATCTTCAGGGTCAGCTCCACACCTTCGCGGATCTGCTTGACGTTCTCGTCATCGGCACTGGAGTGGGCCAGGGCCAGTTCCAGGCTGTCGATCACCGGCAGCAGGTCGCCGGAGAACTTCTCCAGGGCGAACTTGTGGGCCTTCTCGACATCCTGCTCGGCACGGCGACGCGCATTCTGTACATCGGCAACGGCGCGCAGCGCCTGGTCCTTGGCTGCGGCCAGCTGTTCCTCGAGCTCCAGAACACGGGCGTCAGCAGCATTGCCTGCACCGGCTTCTTCCACGTTAAGGTCTTTCTCGTTCAGCTGTTCATCAGCCATGGGGTCTCTCCTGCGCAAATTTGTGGACTGCGAGCCACGCTCGCCTTGGATGTCGGCTATATGGGGCCGGAAAAACCAGCTTCAAGGGGGCAAGGTGGTTTTCCGCCCGGCAACACAATCCGGCAAAGGGCATTGGCAGGCCTGAAAAAAGTACTGTATAAATAACCAGACCTGACTTTCGGGAGCTGCCCTCATGCTGGTGCACCTGTCCATTCACAACTACGCCATCGTCGAACACCTCGACCTCGAGATCGCCCGCGGCATGTCCGTCATCACCGGCGAAACCGGCGCCGGCAAATCGATCATGCTCGATGCCCTCGGCCTGGCCCTGGGCGACCGGGCCGACAGCGGCGTGGTACGCCCCGGCACGGACAAGGCAGACATCCTCGCCACCTTCGACCTGGTGGACATTCCCGAGGCCCATGCCTGGCTGGCCGAGCGCGACCTGGACAACGACGGCCTGTGCATCCTGCGCCGGGTAATCACCGCCGAAGGCCGCAGCCGCGGCTACATCAACGGCACGCCCTGCCCGCTCGGCGACCTCAAGGCGCTGGGCGAACTGCTGATCGACATTCACAGCCAGCATGAGCACCAGTCGCTGCTGAAGACCGACACCCATCGCCGCCTGCTCGACGAGTACGCCGGCGCTGTCGACCTGGCCCGCCAGGTGCAGCTGGCCGCCAAGCGCTGGAACCAGACCCGCCTGGAGCTCGAGCGCCTGTCCAATTCCGGCGACGAGCAACGCGCCCGCCACCAGCTGCTCAGCTACCAGCTGGAAGAGCTGGACAACCTCGGCCTGGGTGAGCACGAACTGGAGCAACTGGAGCAGGAACACAAGCAACTGACCAGCGCCGAAGCGCTGTTCGGCATCTGCCGCCAGGTCATCGACCAATGCAGCGAAAGCGACTCGGGCAACGTGCTCAGCGCCCTCACCGCCAGCCTCAACCGCCTGGGTGCCGCCATCCACGCGCCCAAGGCGCTGAGCGAGGCGGCCAACCTGATCGCCAGCGCGCAGATCCAGGTCGAGGAAGCCGTTGGCGAGCTCAACCGCTTCCTCGACAACTTCGACGCCGACCCCATGCGCCTGCAGGCCCTGGAAGAGCGCCTCGACACCATCTATACGCTGGCACGCAAACACCGCGTGCACCCCACCGAACTGCCCCATCTGCAGCAGCAGCTGATGGAAGAGCTGGAAAGCCTGAACGCCAGTGACGAATCGATCGAGCGGCTGGGCGAGGAGCTGGCTGCCTTCGCCCAGCACTATAAAGAGAAGGCCCGCGAGCTCAGCGCCCTGCGCCAGCAGGCCGCGCAACAGCTGGCAGTGGCCGTAGAGCAGGAAATCCAGCGACTGGGCATGCCCGGTGGGCGCTTCTGCATCGCCCTGACACCAAACGAGGGCACCGACCTGTCACCGCATGGCCTGGAGCAGATCGAACTGCTGGTCAGCGCCAACCCCGGCCAACCGCTCAAGGGCCTGGCCAAGGTCGCTTCGGGTGGCGAGCTGTCGCGTATCAGCCTGGCGATCCAGGTCATTACCGCGCAGACCTCGCGCATTCCCACGCTGGTGTTCGACGAAGTCGACGTCGGGATCGGTGGGCCGACTGCGGAAATCGTCGGCCAGCTGCTGCGCCGCCTGGGCGAACGCGGCCAGGTGCTGACCGTGACTCACCTGCCGCAGGTTGCTGCACAAGGGCACCATCACCTGTTCGTGCACAAGGTGCGTAACAGCGATACCACCCACACTGCCGTGACCAGCCTGGGCAAGCGCGAGCGGGTCGAGGAAGTGGCACGGATGCTCGGCGGCATCGACCTGACCAAGGAATCGCTGGCGCATGCGCGCAAGATGGTGGTAAGCGGCAAGGCCTGATGGCGCACCGCAGAAGCCCGCAACGCTTCAAGGCCAGAAAGCACAAAGGCGACCCGAAGGTCGCCTTTGTCATTCATAACGATAGAAAATCGTTACTTCTTCTTACGCACATACAAGACCAGATTGTGGTCCACCAGCTCATAGCCATGCTCGGCCACGATTTCGCGCTGACGCTTCTCGATCTCGGCATCCATGAACTCGATGACTTCGCTGGTATCCACGTTGACCATATGGTCGTGGTGGCCACCGTCAGCCAGTTCAAATACTGCGTGACCGCCGTCGAAGTTGTGGCGAACCACCAGACCCGCCGCTTCGAACTGGGTCAGTACGCGATAGACGGTGGCCAAGCCCACGTCTTCGCCAGCCTCCATCAGCGCCTTGTAGACATCCTCGGCGCTCATGTGACGCTGCTCGGTCGAGTCGAGCATCTGTAGGATCTTGACTCGAGGCAGGGTCACCTTGAGACCGGCTTTGCGCAATTCGCTATTTTCAACCATGGTCAGCTTTCTCGCCGATGCTGCTTCGCAGCTTCTCTTAATACGGGTATGATCGGGGTTTACGTTGTCCAGCCAAGATAGTGGAAGTCGCCCACCGATGCAAAACACCAAGCTCTTGCTAAACAGCCTCGCCCTCGCGGGACTGCTCGCACTCGCCGGTTGCTCGTTTCCCGGGGTTTACAAAATCGACATCCAGCAGGGCAATGTCGTTACGCAAGACATGATAGACCAATTGCGCCCCGGAATGACCCGTCGGCAAGTAAGGTTTATCATGGGTAACCCGCTGATCCAGGACACCTTCAACACCAATCGCTGGGATTACCTGTACAGCATTCAGCCAGGCGGCGGCAAACGTCAGCAGGAACGCATGAGTGTGTTCTTCAATGACAGCGACCAGCTGGTCAGCCTCTCCGGTGACTTCATGCCAGGCGTCAGCCGCGACCAGGAAATCCTCGGCGGCAGCGGCGATACCACGGTCAGCCCGGCCAACCAGCCAGCGCAGCCAACCGTGCAGCCAGAAGAAAAACCAGCCAAGCCAGGTTCGGTGGAAGAGTCCATCCAGCGCGAGATCGACACCATCGAGACCACCCCGGTGCCAACCCCCGCACCGCTGGAAACCTCGCCCCAGTAAGCGGCGAGCAGGTACAAAAAAGCCCGGACCAGGTCCGGGCTTTTTATTGCCGCTTTTTCAATCAGCTATTCAGCTGCTTGGCACGCTGGCAGAACGCATCGACCAGGGTGTTGGCCGCCTGGTTGAACAACGGGCCCAGCGTGGCGCGGACGATCGGCCCGGCGTAATCAAAGGACAGGTCGAGGCTGATCTTGCAGGCCTTTTCACCCAGCGGCTTGAACACCCAAAGGCCATGCAACTGGGTGAATGGCCCCTCCTCGAGGTTCATCTCGATGGACTGCCCCGGCACCAGTACATTACGCGTGACGAACTGCTGGCTCATGCCGCCCTTGGCCACTTCCAGCTTGGCGCGCATTTGCGTGTCGCTGGCTTCAAGTACCGTGGAGTCAGAGCACCAGGGCAGGAAATCCGGGTAGCTGGCGACATCATTGACCAGGTCATACAGCGCCTTGGCGGGGTATGGCAGCAGGGCGGAGCGTTGAATATGGGTAGTCATCCAGGCGTCACTTCCAGGGCTGGGTGGCGGTGCTTCGCAGCGTGCCGAAAACAGTTTGTGTAGCTATGACAGCGTTCGTATTGTCCGGTATTCATTCCGGTGGCTCAAGCACACCGAAATCCCATAGCGGACGACGCGCCGTCTTGCCTATAATGCCGCCCCTATGGCTAAGCAAAAAAAACATCCGACCGGGACCATCGCGCAAAACAAGAAGGCGCGACACGATTACTTCATCGAACACAAGTTCGAGGCCGGGCTGGTCCTGTCCGGCTGGGAAGTAAAAAGCCTGCGAGCCGGCAAGGCGCACCTGACCGACAGCTACGTACTGCTGAAGGACGGTGAAGCCTGGCTGTTCGGCAGCCACATCACCCCGCTGACCACGGCCAGCACCCACGTCATCGCCGACCCTATCCGTACACGCAAGCTGCTGCTGAACAAGCGCGAGCTCGAGCGGCTGGAAGCGGCCGTGGCGCAAAAAGGCTACACCTGTGTGGCCCTGGCGCTGTACTGGAGCAAGCACCTGATCAAGTGCGAAATCGCACTGGGCAAGGGCAAGAAGGAATACGACAAGCGCGACACCATGCGCGAGCGCGATTCCAACCGCGAGCTGCAGCGGGCTGTGCGCAACAAGGGCAAGGGAGACTAACCTCCCCACCCGGCAACACGGTGGGTGTAGGAGCGGCCTCGTGTCGCGATGGGGTGCGAAGCAGCCCCAGGGCATCGGTCATCGGCCGAAGTAGCTGGGGCTGCTTTGCAGCCTATCGCGACGCAAGGCCGCTCCCACACCAAGCCTGAAGACATCGCGTCAGCGCCCGCTCCGCCGCTCCGCCCGCGCTACCCGCTGCGCTTCTTCCTGCGCCTCTTCCAGCACCTCCTGCACATACAGAATGTGCCGGCTGGACACTTCCCGCGCATCGTCCGCCCTGCCCTCGACAATCGCCAGGTACAGCTCCCGATGCTGGCTGATCAGCATGTCACGGGTCTCGACCCGCTGCTGGTACATGCCACCGATGTTGGTCACCACGTTGCGCTTGAGCAAATCGAACAAACCACGAATGGTGTGCAACAGCACGGCGTTATGGCTGGCCTCGGCAATCGCCAGGTGGAAGCGTGCATCGGCTGCGCCCTCTTCTACCCGGGTCACTTCATCGGCCCGGGCATAGCAGTCCTGCAACGCATCGAAGGCCGCCTTCAGCCGCGCCCGGTCTGGCTCGGTGGCACGCTGGGCGGCGTAATAGGCGCAGGACGCCTCCAGGGTATGGCGAAACTCGAGCAGGTCACGCTGCGCCTCGGCGCTGTGCTCGAGCAATTGCAGCAACGGGTCGCTGAAAGTGGACCCCAGCGCCTCGGCGACAAAATTGCCCCCGCCCTGGCGACTGACCAGCAACCCCTTGGCCACCAGCTTCTGGATCGCCTCACGCAGTGACGGGCGGGACACACCGAACTGTTCGGCAAGGACGCGTTCGGCCGGCAGCCGCTGCCCGGAGGTCAGCGTGCCTTCCAGAATCATCCCCTCCAACCGATCGACGATGTCGTCGGACAGGCGCCGCTGGCGGACCTGATCAAAAACCATCACATGTTCTCCCCAAACCCCCGGCAGATTTCCGGAGGCCTCTATTCTCGCCGATCCAGGGCTGCACAAACACCATCAGCCAGCGATTTTCCCGGCTCATCAGATGCCCGCTCATCGGCACTCGACCAAAGTTTTGCACAGGACAAATTGACACATCCATAACAGCGCTTTTAACCTAGCGACCAGTCATTGTAAATTGGTCTTACCAATTATCCAATGCCAGTGCCTGACCAACAACAATTAGGGGCCACCCCATATGCAAACCTGGCAACAATTCTATAGCCCGCTTGGTAGTCTCGGCCTGTCCGCACTGGCGGCGGTCATCCCCATCGTGTTCTTCTTCCTTGCCCTGGCCGTGTTCCGCCTCAAAGGCCACGTGGCCGGCAGCATCACCCTCGCATTGTCGATCCTGGTGGCAATCTTTGCCTTCCAGATGCCCGTCGACATGGCATTCGCCGCCGCGGGGTACGGCTTCCTCTATGGCCTCTGGCCAATCGCCTGGATCATCGTTGCCGCGGTGTTCCTGTACAAGCTCACGGTCAAGAGCGGCCAGTTCGAAGTGATCCGCAGCTCGGTGCTGTCGATTACCGACGACCAGCGCCTGCAAGTGCTGCTGATCGGCTTCTGCTTCGGTGCCTTCCTGGAAGGTGCGGCGGGCTTTGGCGCACCGGTGGCAATTACTGCCGCGCTGCTGGTGGGCCTGGGCTTCAACCCGCTGTACGCCGCCGGCCTGTGCCTGATCGCCAACACCGCGCCCGTGGCCTTCGGCGCCCTGGGCATTCCGATCATCGTGGCCGGCCAGGTCACCGGCATCGACGCTTTCCACATTGGCGCCATGACCGGTCGCCAACTGCCGCTGCTGTCGCTGTTCGTGCCGTTCTGGCTGGTATTCATGATGGACGGCCTGCGCGGCGTGAAGGAAACCTGGCCTGCCGCCCTGGTTGCCGGCCTGAGCTTCGCCGTTACCCAGTACTTCACCTCGAACTTCATCGGCCCGGAGCTGCCGGACATCACCTCGGCCCTGGCCAGCCTGATCGCCCTGACCCTGTTCCTCAAAGTCTGGCAGCCCAAGCGCGCGTTCGCCGAAGCCAAAGCCAGCGTGGGCGCCGCCGTGGTGCAGCCAAGTGGCAGCCAGCCAAGCCCCTACAGCCTTGGCGAGATCTTCAAGGCCTGGTCGCCGTTCCTGATCCTCACCGTACTGGTCACCATCTGGACCCTGAAACCGTTCAAGGCGGCCTTCGCGGCGGGCGGCTCGATGTACAACTTCGTGTTCAACTTCGCCATCCCGCACCTCGACCAGCTGGTGATCAAGGCCGCGCCGATCGTGGCTGCGCCAACCGCCATGCCGGCGGTGTTCAAGCTGGACCCGATCTCCGCCACCGGCACCGCGATCTTCCTCTCGGCGCTGATCTCCATGGCGGTGCTGAAGATCAACTTCAAAACTGGTCTGACCACTTTCAAGGAAACCTTCTGGGAACTGCGCTGGCCGATCCTGTCGATCGGCATGGTGCTGGCCTTCGCCTTCGTCACCAACTACTCGGGCATGTCCTCGACCATGGCCCTGGTGCTGGCCGGTACCGGCGCGGCGTTCCCGTTCTTCTCGCCGTTCCTCGGCTGGCTGGGCGTGTTCCTGACCGGCTCGGACACCTCGTCCAACGCCCTGTTCAGCTCGCTGCAAGCCACCACCGCGCACCAGATCGGGGTCAACGACACCTTGCTGGTGGCTGCCAACACCAGTGGCGGGGTAACCGGCAAGATGATTTCGCCGCAGTCGATCGCCGTGGCCTGCGCCGCCACCGGCCTGGTCGGCAAGGAATCCGACCTGTTCCGCTTCACCGTCAAGCACAGCCTGTTCTTCGCCACCATCGTCGGCCTGATCACCCTGATCCAGGCCTACTGGCTGACCGGCATGCTGGTCCATCACTAAAGTGAAAGGGGCCGGGCGCCCTGGTGCGCCCGGCAATCCCCACAAGCAACGCTGCGAGAATCCATGATCATTTCTGCCTCTACCGACTATCGCGCCGCGGCCCAACGCAAGCTGCCTCCTTTCCTGTTCCACTATGCCGACGGCGGCGCCTACGCCGAGCACACCCTGCGCCACAACGTTTCCGACCTGGCCGGCATCGCCCTGCGCCAGCGCGTACTGAAGAACATGTCCGAGCTCAGCCTCGAGACCCGCCTGTTCGACGAAACCCTGAGCATGCCGGTGGCCCTGGCCCCGGTCGGCCTCACCGGCATGTACGCCCGCCGTGGCGAAGTGCAGGCGGCGCGCGCGGCGGCGGCGCATGGCATTCCGTTCACCATGTCGACCGTGTCGGTGTGCCCGATCGAAGAAGTGGCGCCGGCCATCGACCGGCCGATGTGGTTCCAGCTGTACGTGCTCAAAGACCGCGGCTTCATGCGCAATGCCCTGGAGCGGGCCAAGGCTGCCGGGGTCAAGACCCTGGTGTTCACCGTCGACATGCCCACCCCCGGCGCCCGCTACCGCGATGCCCACTCCGGCATGAGCGGCAAGCACGGCCCGCTGCGCCGCGTGCTGCAGGCCATGACCCACCCCGAGTGGGCGTGGGATGTCGGCGTGATGGGCCGCCCGCACGACCTGGGCAATATCTCCACCTACCGTGGCAACCCTACCGGCCTGGCCGATTACATCGGCTGGCTGGCCAACAACTTCGACCCGTCGATTTCGTGGAAAGACCTGGAGTGGATCCGCGACTTCTGGGACGGCCCGATGATCATCAAGGGCATCCTCGATGCCGATGATGCCCGCGATGCGGTCAGGTTCGGTGCCGACGGCATTGTCGTGTCCAACCATGGCGGCCGTCAGCTCGACGGCGTGCTGTCCAGCGCCCGTGCCCTGCCGGCGATTGCCGACGCGGTCAAAGGTGAACTGAAGATCCTGGCTGACTCGGGCATCCGCAGCGGCCTCGACGTGGTGCGCATGATCGCCCTGGGCGCCGACACCGTGCTGATCGGCCGCGCCTTCCTCTACGCCTTGGCCGTACACGGCCAGGCCGGGGTGAAGAACCTGCTGGAGCTGTTCGAGAAGGAAATGCGCGTGGCCATGGTGCTGACCGGTGCCAAGTCGATCAGCGAGATCACCCGCGACTCGCTGGTACGCGAACTGGGCGCCTGACGCCTGCAAGAACGACCGCCTGATTGACCCGGGGCATGTGGCGCACAGATGCCACAGCCCCGCGAGGAGACTGCATGAGCCTGCCTGCCGCGTTCCTGCGTGATGCCGAGCGCCTGATCCCCGCCGAACGCCGTTTCGACGACCCCACCGCCACCCTGGCCTTCGGCACCGACGCCAGCTTCTATCGGCTGATTCCCAAACTGGTGGTACGCGTCGAGAGCGAGGACGAAGTGGTCGGCCTGATCAAGCTGGCCCAGCGCGAGCGGGTGCCGGTCACCTTCCGCGCCGCCGGCACCAGCCTGTCCGGCCAGGCCATCAGCGACTCGGTGCTGATCGTGCTCGGTGATAACTGGAACGGTCGCGAAATCCGCGGCCAGGGCGAGCAGATCCGCCTGCAGCCAGGGGTCATCGGCGCCCAGGCCAACGCCTGGCTGGCCCCGTTCGGGCGCAAGATCGGCCCCGACCCGGCCTCGATCAACGCCTGCAAGATCGGCGGTATCGTCGCCAACAATGCCAGTGGCATGTGCTGCGGTACCGCGCAGAACACCTACCACACCCTGGCCGGCCTGCGCCTGGTGCTGGCCGACGGCACGCGCCTGGACAGCGAAGACCCGGCCAGTGTCGCCGCCTTCGAAGCCAGCCACGCCGAACTGCTGGAAGCGCTGGCCCGCCTCGGCCGCGAGACCCGTGCCAACACCGCGCTGGCCGAGCGCATCCGGCACAAGTACCGGCTGAAGAACACCACCGGCCTGTCGCTGAATGCGCTGGTCGACTACGACCAACCGCTGGACATCCTGCAGCACCTGCTGGTCGGCTCCGAAGGCACCCTCGGTTTCATCAGCGCAGTCACCTACAACACCGTGCCCGACCACCCGCACAAGGCCAGCGCCTTGCTGGTGTTCCCCAGCGTCGAAAGCTGCTGCCGCGCGGTGCCCGTGCTCAAGCAGCAACCGGTTTCGGCGGTAGAACTGCTCGACCGCCGCAGCCTGCGCTCGGTACAGAACATGCCTGGCATGCCGCTGTGGGTAAAAGGCCTGTCGGACAACGCCTGCGCCCTGCTGATCGAATCCCGCGCCGCCAGCCAGAGCCTGCTGCACGAACAGTTGCAACAGGTAATGGCCGCGATCGCTGAGTTCCCGCTGGAACAGCAGGTCGACTTCAGCGAAGACCCGGCCGTGTACAACCAGTTGTGGAAAATCCGCAAGGACACCTTCCCCGCCGTCGGCGCCGTGCGCCAGACCGGCACCACGGTGATCATCGAAGACGTCACCTTCCCGGTCGAGCAGTTGGCCGAAGGCGTCAACCGCCTGATCCAGCTGTTCGACAAGCACCGCTATGACGAAGCGATCATTTTTGGCCATGCGCTGGAAGGCAACCTGCATTTCGTCTTCACCCAGGGCTTCAACAGCGCCGAGGAAGTCGCCCGTTACCAGGCGTTCATGGACGATGTGGCACAGCTGGTGGCGGTGGAGTTCGGCGGTTCGCTCAAGGCCGAGCATGGCACCGGGCGCAACATGGCGCCGTTCGTCGAGCTGGAATGGGGCAGTGACGCCTACCAGCTGATGTGGAAACTCAAGCGCCTGCTCGACCCCAACGGCATCCTCAACCCCGACGTGGTGCTGAGCGAAGACCCGGACATCCACCTGAAGAACCTCAAGCCGCTGCCCGCCGCCGACGAGATCGTCGACAAGTGCATCGAGTGCGGTTTCTGCGAGCCGGTGTGCCCGTCCAAGGGACTGACCCTCAGCCCGCGCCAACGCATCGTCATGTGGCGTGACATCCAGGCCAAGCAACGCGCCGGCATCGACACCCGGGAACTGCGCCGGACCTACCAGTACCAAGGCATCGATACCTGCGCCGCCACCGGCCTGTGCGCCCAGCGCTGCCCGGTGGGCATCAACACCGGCGAGCTGGTGAAGAAACTGCGCAGCCAGGCCGCTGACCACGCCAAGGCCGCTGACTGGCTGGCCGACAACTTCCACGCCGCCCTCGGCGGCGCGCGCCTGACCCTGACGGCCGCCAACACTGCGCGCAAGCTGCTCGGTGCCCCGCGCCTGGGCCGCTTGAGTGCCACGTTGAGCAAGGCCAGCAAAGGCCGCCTGCCGCAGTGGACCCCGGCCATGCCGCAACCCCTGCGCCCGCTGCCCTTCGGCCCGGCCAGCCACGACGCCCGCCCGCGCGTGGTGTACCTGGCGGCCTGCGTTTCACGGGTGATGGGCCCGGCCTATGCCGACCGCGAGCAAAGCTCGCTGCTGGACAAGACCCGCGCTCTGCTGGAAAAGGCCGGCTACCAGGTGGTGTTTCCCGACAACGCCGACAGCCTGTGCTGCGGCCAGCCGTTCGCCTCCAAGGGCTACCCCGAGCAGGCCGAACACAAGCGCCAGGAGCTGATCAATGCCCTGCTGCACGCCAGCCGCGGTGGCCTCGACCCGATCTATTGCGACACCAGCCCGTGCACCCTGCGCCTGGTCCAGGACCTGGGCGAAAGCCGGCTGGACCTGTACGACCCGGTGCGCTTCATCCGCACCCATCTGCTCGACCGCCTGGAGTTCACCCCCCAGGACGAGCCGGTGGCCGTGCACGTGACCTGCAGCACCCAGCACCTGGGTGAAAGCCAGGCGCTGATCGACCTGGCGCGGCGTTGCAGCAAGCAGGTGGTGATCCCCGAAGGCATCCATTGCTGCGGCTTTGCCGGCGACAAAGGCTTCACCACCCCCGAGCTCAACGCCCACTCGCTGCGCAGCCTGAAGGACGCGGTGCAGTATTGCAGCGAAGGCATCTCCACCAGCCGTACCTGCGAGATCGGGCTGTCCAGCCACAGCGGCATCGACTACCACGGCCTGGTCTACCTGGTAGACCGCGTCACCCGCCCGCGCCGTATCTGAGCGTTTACGCAATCCAGCGGCCGCTGCAATCTGTGTGGGAGCGGGCATGCCCGCGAACACCGGCGCAGCCGGTGCCATACACCGCGGTGTCTGTTTCGCGGGCACGCCCGCTCCCACAGATATTGCTCCGGCTTTGGGCCCACGCTGTACCTGTGGGAGCGGGTTCACCCGCAACACCGGCAAAGCCGGTGCCATCCCCTTCATTTCACCCCGCCACCATCCCGACGGAACCCTCGCCAATCCCCCGCAGTCCACCTTACAGGCCCAACTTCCAGAGGCCCCAGAGGAGACTCCCATGAAAGGTACCGCGCTTTCGGCCCTGTTCGCGGCCGCCACCCTGCTGGCTTCACCGGTGTTTGCCGCCGACGACCTCTGCGCCACCAACCTGCAGAAGATCGACGACAACATGGCCACCGCCGGCGCCACTTCCGAGGGCCTGGACAAGGCCATCACCGAGCACGTCGACAAGGCCAAGGCTGCCCAGGCCGCAGGTAACACCAAGGAATGCATCGCCATCACCAGCAAGGTGCTGGAGCGCCTGGAAAAAACCGAGAAAGGCAGCGGCAGCAGCAGCGGCAGCGGCTCGTGACGCCGAGCGCGGGCGACGGGCCCTGCTGTCGACGTCGCCCGCACAATGGCGTATACTCCGCCTCACGTACCGTAAGGTGCGTTAGCTTAGAGCTAGTGTGGGGCCGATTAGGATTCGACGCCGGTAGCGAAACTCTAGGTGCATGCCGAGTTGGTAACAGAACTCGTAAATCCACTGTTGCAACTTTCTATAGTTGCCAATGACGAAAACTACGAGGGCTACGCTCTCGCTGCGTAAGCAGCTGAGCCCGCTCTCCTGGTAGCTTCGGCTCCAGCAATCATCAGGGGATGCCTGTAAACCCGAAATGATTGTCATACAGAACAGGATCGTCGTGTAGCACGTTGGGGGCAAAGCGACTAAAACTTACCCAACTCGTCCAAAGCACCCTGCCCGTCGGGCGGCTGCGGATTAACTCAGTAGACACGGCTAAGCATGTAGTACCGACAGCGGAGTACTGGCGGACGGGGGTTCAAATCCCCCCGGCTCCACCAAATTCCAGAAAAAAGACGCCCTAGGGCGTCTTTTTTGTTTTTCACGGATTGCCGGGAAAGTCATTCTTGATCTTCATGAAAGAATTCACTGTCCCGGTAGCCGTAAGCCATCCGGTTGATTGCCTTGATCCCGGTTGATAATCCCTCCAACTGTCCGCTGTGCATGGGCCATCGCACACCCTTTTCAGTATGCCGCGCCAGTATCCTTCAGCCGTCTAGCAAACTGCTTCAGTGCTGGTATTTCGCTTTCATTAAACCAAGCGCAACCATTGTTTCCAGGCTGATCACCAGCCCCAAGCGGTGGTAGACGACCCGCAGGCTTTGAGCTCTGCCTGCAACAGATAAACAGTCATCAGCGATTGGTTAGCTGCCAGAAAATCCTGCGGATGTACCTGCTGATCTTCTCGCCTGAGATCTTCAGGGTTACGCAGTAGAAGTCACCGCGCTTGCTTGATCACCTTGCGGGCGTCATGGCGCAGGCGGTTGGCTTCATCGACCTTTCCCCGGTCAATCACCTCTCATCCATACTTGGCGACCACATGAAACAGATCATAGACCACGCATGCTCAAGGGCAGTGTTGGCGCACCTCTAGGTCAAATGCGGTGTTCATGTTCATTGCCACTGCTTCGATTCGTGCGCAACCCTCCGCCCACAGCTCTTAAAAAAGGGGGCTGACAGCCGCTCGGCCACGCCCTTCGTCAACCCACAGCACCCGGCGCGTATCGGCATCCAGCGCCACGCTGGCGTAGCGATGCGCTTTGAACAGAGCAAACTCATCCATCACCAAGCGCCTGGACTGAGTCTTTCGTAGCTTCTCCAGTGCGACTTGTAGCGCCCGTCGCTCCAGCAAGCGCACACTGTCCCAATGCAAACCAAACAGCTCGGCAATGTGCGGGGTTGGCCGTCTATGGCAAGCCTTGATCACGGCTTCGGCAAAGAGCCTAGTCATCCGCGAATAGCGAACAAGCCAACGGACTGCCTCCATTCGCTTGCCGCATACGCTGCAGCCAACGCGCCGCAGTTCCACATTCAATCGCACCGCCCGGCCAAGAATGGGCAGGTCACCGATTGAGCGGCAGTATTCATGGATGGTGGTGCTGGGCTGGTGATAGCCACTGCAGATGGGAGATCTGGTGGACTGCGGAATCAGGTCCATCAACAAGTCATTACCTCCATGCCGCATCGCAGTGACAGAAAAGCCCTTCCAAAAGGGCAGGGACGTATTAATATCGTGTACAAGAACGGCGGTTTGGAGATGTATTTGCTCGCACGGAGATTATCCATCAAACTGGCGTTATTGTTTCTGTCTTTCCCGGGATTCCGTGAAGAACCACATTTTTGGCCTGGCCGCTAGAGCAGCCAGAGTTGCCTGTTGCTCCTCGGGCCTGAACGGATCCACATCATGAAGCCTTCACCAGTCTGATCTTGCAGCTTCACGCTGGCGCGGCTGCTCAGCGCCAGGCGCTGGCGAAACAGTAGCAGCCGAACAGGCTTTACAAAACATCGACACCAAACTTACCAAGGAGAATTATTGTTTGCGTCGTGCTATTTCTGATGGCAATCGCCGGTTTCGGCGCGCGGGCACTTGTTCAGCTACAGCCACTGCTGGCGACAGCCCGGTACCGTCGGCGCCACCGACTGAGAAAGCAAGCACCATCGAACTAGCTCCAGCTGCTGGACGAAGCACTCTTGATATTCAAGCCGGGATCATCGATAACGGAGCAGCCGTGAAGGCGCTGCAACATTATGTCGATCGGAAATGCTTAGCGAAAGATAGGAGCACCAAATTGACCAACACTTCTAGCCTTCAGAGGGCTCAGTCCATCGCAACGATGCTGTCTGCCGTAGCCATCCCGCTGGTGATTGCAGTAATAGGTAATTCCGTTCAGCAGACCATCGCTGAAAATGGAATCAAAAAAGACTACTTAGCAATAGCTATAAACATCCTGCAGGAAGGTAGTGAGAAATCTCATCCAGACATGAAGGCGTGGGCTACTGCAGTCGTGTCAGAATATTCACCCGTTCCATTTTCGGCAGGCGCAAAAGAAAAGCTTGGTGAGACCCTCTCCAATATGGCTCCTCTGCCAAAACTACCTAACTCAGCAAGACAGGCTGACTTACTACATTGCGAGTCAGGGTGTTTGTCCTACGTAACTGACAAAATGGCTACCTGGACGTTGAAGCTGTCTCAAGCTGGTGCAAGCAATGGCTTGGATTTGATGACAACAATTCTTGATGAGTCAGTCAAGATGAACAAAGAGCTAGCGGAAGCTCATGATAAGTCAAAAGTCGCTGGAGACGCTTGTGTTGCAATTTATGAGGGGATCCGGAATCAACCTTGATTGCACCAGCAGGAGCCCTGCCGTCGTGGTGCTTGGGGAATTGCTTGAAGAGTCTGACCGAATGGCGGTAGACCTCGCGACAGAGCTTGAGCGAAGCCGGATAGCCGGCGGACGGCTTTGCCACTGACATAGGTTGTTTCCACGCTGACAGCATCATCGAAGCGTAGCTATGTTTATTTTTTTGATAGAAGCGTCGGTACCGAACACTCTCCATCTTCAAGGGGCACAGCTGCTGGGCGAGGGCCGGGTGCCTCACCTCTTGCAGATCGGTGGATGCCAAGCACCGATTTGACGGCAGGCGCAAAAGCCGGAACTATGTGGAACTCGTCGAACCCAAGAGTAGTAATTGATGAAGCTACAGCAGGCAAGGAAAGGTGAAAGAGTAAAAGCTAGGCAGCGTGTTGTCGATTTTTCTTTTTGGCCAACCGCACATGCTCACAAGAATCGCTACCGAATAATATCAACCCTATTTGCGCTTGATCCTTGGGCAATTATCGAAGGAAGCATAGGGCGCAAATGTCCCTCTAATTCAATGGACGAGGCTAGAGCCTGCCTGAATCAGGCAAGAGACTTTTTCCAGGCGGCCAATCAGGCAGGCACACTGGAGTCGAGGCCTCTCTCGCTTTATTACAGTTACATGAATTTAGTAAAAGCATTCTGCCTTACAAAAGGTACTCAGGCAACCTTCGATAAAGCTCAGCATGGTCTTTCGGAAAGACTACGCCCGCCGGGAAAAGAATTAATTGACGCTTTCCTTTCTGCATTTACAAGTCCAAATCAAAAGGGCGAACTTCAAAACTTTGATGAATTTCTTAAAGCTTTGACTGGTTCGCCGCTTCCAGCCAATTTCGCCTATGACCTTATAAAGCTTTTACCGCAGACAGTTAGTGGACATAGGCTTTGGTGCTCAGCTGCCGGCACTGATGAGCGAATGTTCCCTATTCATGACGTCCAGTACTGGAAGAGTTCAGACGGCAAGAGCATCTGGCTTCGAATATTAATTGAGAATGAAAATCTCACCCGGCATGGTATGTCTCGCTCTCGCCTGCTAAAAGACACAGGACTTAATTCAGACTTCCGGATTGTTTCTCAAGATCTTATCACGGACAAGTCTTTAACAACACTAGAGATGAAAAACCCTCTTCCTATAACAGGGTACGCCTCAGATAAAATCCACGAACTTTCAAGACTCGTGAAAGATCGCATTTGGTCAGTAGTATCTACAGTGCCGCCATACAGGAAGCACTACGTATACGCATGCCCACAAAATGAACAACAACACGTTATTCCTCAGCTATTGAGTATCTATGCAATCTCATATTATTTAGGCTCAATTACACGATACCGACCGCACCAGCTCCCCAGAATATCGAAAGATATTTATGGCCCTCTCATCCAGGATTTTATCACTGGGCAGCCGATGCAGTTTCTTTATTTGATGGCTTCGGAATTTGCCGAACAGGATGTAGCTAAGCCCGCAATTGTACTTCAATAACAGCTTCCTACCTAAGAATCGGGTAGCTCGGACGCAGGTTAAACTCCTCCGGGCCTACCAGCCTCCGAAGAAGAAGACTCCCTACTGCTTCTTTTTGGGCTTGGTTCAAAATCAGATTTATCCGCTTCCTTTTGAGGTTTTTCCCAAAGATACTTCCAGCACCGTTCCTTCTTGTAGTCGTTCTTTCAGGGGTGAGTCAGTTGTCTTCCACTCAACGGCCAGCTCTGGTGTACTTATGGCAATCAACACAATGTTTGCCTAAAGCGCTTGTATGAGGCATCTCGTGTGCGCCGATAGGGGCCAAAGCCGAAGGACTTTGGCTCCTATCGATGAAGCGAGGCAGTTACTCGTAGAAACGAACACTGCTAAGGATACGGTTTATCAGATCTGCGCTGGGATCAGCTGCTGCCGTCGATCCGAAACGTGGGCATCTTAAGGTGCGATCACTCTGGAATGGGACCACATTCGAGCGGGGTGCCACGTAGCCGGGGCGACAGTGCGAACCGCTGGCGACAGCTGGAGCAGCCGACAAACACTTACCGGACGGAGTCGTAACAGACTGAAAATCAAAGGAAAGCTGCACTTGCTCTTCCATGACATTCCCCACAAGAGGCTGGTTTCTGTCTGACATTGTTGGTCACCGTTTGTTCAAGCCGGCGGATTCTAATGCCCTTAAGGTGAATGCTTCAAGCGTATGTATAGCTTCAAGGGTAATCGCCGTCACGGGGGAAGCCTCATGGACGTGCATGATACCCTTAGGGTCCTTCCTGCCACATGGATGTGCAGAGAAAAACCGCAGAAATCGCGAGGGGGCGACACCATCGAAGGGCATAACCCTGACCTTGGACTCATCGCTTTCTCGCTCGGTGATGGAGTCCGAGTGTAGCCTAGTCGCTAAGCTTTTCCTGTAAGGCTCAAGGAAATATACTTCCTTGACACCAGCCGCAACTAGGTGCCTAGCGCATGAGTGGCAAGGATAAGTTGTAACAAATAGCTTTCCATTTCTAATCTGCCCTCCCTTAGTCTCTCCAGCGGTTAGAAGAGCGTGCATCTCCGCATGGACAGCACGCGAAAACTCGATGAGGCTCTTAAGCTGAGAGTCTTTTCTAAGCATTTCAAATGCAGAAGAACGCTTTTTCACGTCAACCAGACCATTCGCAATGAGTCTGTCAACCATGGCATTAGCAATTGTGGTCTTTTCATCATCATTAAAGCAGCGACCACCCTCAATATTCCAGCATCTACGATCATCATCGGTAGAAGAGTTTTGATCAACTGTATGGTATAAACCACCAAATGCTTTTGGCACATCATTCCAACCTGAAGCAAGTATCTCACCATCAGCGTTTGTTATAGCCGCACCTACCTGGCGAGAAAGACAAGCCGAATTTCGCGCAGCAGAGTACGCAGCATACATGGCACGCTCATTGACAGTTGGCGTTATAATTCTAGTTCCCAACATCAACTCTAAAAAGCGTCTTACTCTTGTGTTTCTTTGCGAATCTGTAGCCGAATCAACCCTCAGAAAAAAATCACACCTAGGAAATGTATCTTCAACGCTCTGACCATACTTCACCTCCTCTCCGGAGTCGCGATCAATAAGCCGGTGAATTTCATCGCTAGGACCTTTTATTCGCGCTAAACGTTCTAGCCGCATCTCGATAGGAGAATACACTCCGACAACGTGGAGCATATCACCATAAACTGATCGCAAGAGTGTCAGCTCATCAATATTTTTTATTGAATCAATAATATGACAACATTTTCTGGCAGCCCTAGGCATCACTGCCGCCGGATCAGCTGCCGCTGCCGGGTCTCTCTGCCTAATTTCTGAATCGTGAAGTTCCTGATGCGCGGCCCGAGACAACAAGATGTCTTGAATGGCCAACTTTGCGAGAACAGCGTTACCATAGTCTCTGCGCAACTCGTTACCAGCATCAATTAGTTTTTCAATCGAACTCTCCTCTTCCAAGCCCTTTAATCGCCTAATTTCTTTACTCAATCGCAATATTTTTACTTCAGCGTATCCAAAATCCGTCCCACGAATCAACTCTTGGAACGTCTTAGCCACTTCATGAAGTGGAGTACCCATTGGCCCACAGAGTGCTATGACAATTTCTGGCGTTAGCGATTTCAGATATGCCCCGTGGTCGTCGAATGCACTGCGTACACCACGATTTTCGTCACTAGGAGTCACAGCTATGGGCACGGCCATTTCGATTCCTTCCGTCTAGATGCTAAGGGCGAGAAGCAGCTTGAAGCGATCTAAGAGTGGCACACTCAACATAGCTTCGCGACACATGCTGGCTTTGTGCCACATTTCATCTGGGCACCTTCCGAGGATAGACCAATCTCAAACCTCACGACTTCAAAAATTTTGTACCTAGATATGGAATAGTCGAGCCAAAAATCAGATTACTCCCCTTCCTTGTAGGCCGTTTCCCAAAGACACTCCCAGCGCCTGTTTTCCGTTGCGGTCGTTATTTCAGGGTTTTAGGCTCAGTGGGTCGTTGCACATCAACGACCAGCTTTGACAGGCTGATAACGACCAAACACACGGTTTTGCCTATGGCAGCTGTGTGTGGGGCACCTCGTGTGCGCCGGTTTGGTCTTCACCGGTCTGTCAACCCATACACAGCTGCCACCACTTGTTTGACAGCAAGCGCTGGTCGCTCCACTGAGGACCAAACAATGCTGAAGATCGTCCCCGATCCGCCCCACCACCTCCACTCGCTGGAGGACACCCTCATGCTCGCCTCGGACTACGCGCTCTGTGCAGAAGCCGTAGCCCAGCAAGCGATGCTGATGCAGCCACGATCACCGGTGTCGCTATTGATGATGGCATCGATGCACGAGCTTGAAGCGCTGCGCAAACTGCTTGAATCAGCACTCGCGCAAATACACAAGCCAGCGGATCCACAAGCACTGCACTGACGCTTACCGGGGAGATTGAACAATGGCTACCGAAGACAACAAATGCACCGTCGGTAAAACCATCTTCTACCAAGGTGAAAACCAAACCCACCCCCTGTTCCGCATCGAGCCCGGCATCCCCTGCCAGAACGCCCGCGAGCAAGCCTCGGAACTGATGGGCTATGCGCGGGACCTGACGATCGAGGGTTTGATGGAAGACAAGCCGAAGCTGATCTGGGCCGCGCATTACCTGTGCGCCTTGGGCAAGGCGCTGCTGGATGATGCCGAACTGGGCATGATGCGCTGAATGCCGCTCGGCCCTGCTCGGTGCAGGGCCATCCTCGGAAACGGTCGCAACCGAGTCGGTCCGCCCCTATGAAGCGCTAGTCTCCAGCGTACCGGCGCTGCTGGCGACCACCAGCGCGACGATACAAGCCAGCAAGGCGAAGGCCGTGAACACCGCCATTACATGCATGCATGGCATGACATGGTTCCAGGCACGAGCCACCCCCAGGAAAGCGGCAAACAGCCAACCACTCATGGAGAACGCGCCCAGGAGTGCCAGGCGGCCACGGTCAGAACGCGGCAACAGGACGAAAGGCGCTTTTTGCAACAACGGGAAGCCGATGCGATGCAACAGGCCACCGTTCAGCGTCAGCAGCGTGACGACGGCAACCTTGGCCCAGAGTTTCTGGTTGAGCAGGTAGGCCGTGCCCTCCAGAAGATACCCCTGCAGTACCAGGAGCAGACCGCTGCCCCACAGGGCCAGTAATGCGAGGGTGGCAATTTTCCTGGTTTCCTCCAGGTACTCATGCTTTGCCTGGTCCAGCGCTTCTTTGCGCCAGCTCCAAAGCTTGTGATCGGCCAGCAATACCCTGCCCAAGGCGATACAGGTGGCGAGCAGGTGAACGTACACGAGGAGCATCTTCAGCATTCTTTTTCGACCTTATTCTTATAGGGACAATGCGCTCCTTGCGGCATGAATGTTAATGATACTAATTAACTGTTGCAACATTATGTTGCAAAGTCATCCCCTCGCTCACCCTCGCTGCGATAGTCCGAATTTCACGGGCGGACGCCCGGTATCCCGGCGTCGGGCCGGGATACGCTGCCCTCAGCCTTACCAGCTATAACTCAGCCTGGCCGTCACCTCCCGCCCCGGGTTGTAGTAGTTCGCTGTCCCTGAGCCCACCACATGCTGCTCATCAAACAGGTTGCTGACGTTAAGCGCCAGGTCGGTTCCCTTGGCGATCTGGTAATTCAGCGCAGCATCGAACAACGTTGTGCTATCGCTCTTTTTGGTGTTGGCCGCGTCCATGTAGTAGGCCCCCACATAGCGCGCCCCGAGGCCAACGCTCACGTCGGTGCCAGGGATGCTGTAGTAGCCCCACAAGGACCCCGAGTGCTTCGGTGCCGTGGCGAATTCATTGCCCTTGAGCGAGGACCCGTCATACAACGCCCCGCGCAGCACCTCAGACTCCATGTACGAGTAGGCGCCGATCACGCTGAAGTCCTGGGTGACCTGCGCCTTGGCTTCCAGGTCCAGGCCGCGCACGCGTGATTCACCCACCGTCTGTTGTTCGATAATGCCGCTGGGCAGTACCACGGCGATGGTGACGTTCTCCTGGGTAAGGTCATACACCGCCGCCGAGAACAACGCGTCCATCCCCATCGGCGAATACTTCACGCCCACTTCGTACTGCTTGCCCGTTTGCGGTGTAACGCCAACCTGGGGCGGCGATACGGATTCGACCATGCTCACATAGGTGGAAACCTCGTCGTTGACGATGTAGGTCAGCGCAGCCCGGTAGGAGGTTTCCGAGAAGTTGTCCTTCTCTTCCTGGACACCACCGACGTATTCCTTGCTCGACAGGTCCATCGAGTCATTGCGCACGCCGGCAGTGGCGATCACGCGGTCGTAGAACGACAGGTTCTGCTGCAGGAAAACCGCCTTGGTAGTGGCATCGTTCTTCTGCCGGGTATAGGGCGTGAGGCCGCCCGGTACGCCGGTGAATACCGGGTTGGCAATGTCGATGGAAGGCGCCAGGCCGTAGATCGAGCTTTGTCTGGTAGTTGAATCGAGATACTCGACACCGACCAACGTGCTGCTGTCGACATGCTCGAACTGCGCATCGTATTGCAGCATCAGGTTACCGTTGAGCTGGTCGGCATCGCTGTCGGTGCCGAACACGTAACGCGGAATGACGGTGCCAACCCGCGCCGGGCTGTCGCTCAGGTAGGCGTAGCCGAAGTCATCGGTCAGCTCGCTGTAGCGCAGGTTGCTGCGCAGCACAAAGCCATTGTCGAAGTCGTGGGTGATGTTGCCGCTGAGGCTGGTGCGCTCCACGTCATGGAAGTTGTAGCCAGGCTCACCATAGAAATCGCTGCGGTCGTATTCCTTGTCCAGTGGATAACCACCGCTGTTCGGCGAACTGTTGGTTTTCAGGTAGTCCACGATCATCGTGGCCGAGGTGTAGTCGGTGGGCGCCCAGGTCAGCCCGCCCATCACCAAGCGGTTGTCGTCCTGGGAGTGGTCATACTCACGGTCGCTGTTCTGCATCTTGGCGGTGAAGCGGCCAGCCAAGGTCTTTTCCTCGTTCAGCGCATCGCCGACATCGATGCCGGTTTCGGCATGGTCGAACGAGCCATACGTCACGTAGCCCTGGCCAAACTGCTCGAAGCGCGGCTGCTTGCTGACGAAGTTGACCGAGCCGCCCGGGTCTGCCGGGCCAAACAGCGTGGAGTTGGCGCCGCGCAATACCTCGATGCGCTCGTAAGCGTATGGGTCTTCCCGCACACCCCGCATCGAGCTCAAGGTCAGGCCGTCACGGTAGGTGGTGGCCTGGAAGCCACGGATCAGAAAGTAGTCGTTGCGGTCATCCGAACCGTAGTAGTCGCTGACCACCCCCGGCGTATATTGCAACGCTTCTTCCGTGGTGCTGACACTGCGCTGCTGCATTTCCTTGCTGGTCACCACAGACACGGAAGCGGGCGTATTGAGGATGCTGGTGGCCACCTTGCCGCCCACCCACAGCTCCTTGGCGACCACCGAGTTGCTGTCATCATCGGCGCTGGCCTTTACCTTGGCGTTGATGATGACCGGTGCCAGGCGGTAGTCCTCGCTGGCGCCAAGCTCCAGCGGGCCGGCAGGCGCCGGTCGTGGCGCCACGAAATAGGCACCCGGTCCTTGTTGCTCCGCCTGAAGCTGGGTGCCCTGTAGCAGTGACGAGAGTGCAACCGAGGTGCCCAGCGTCCCCTGCACCCCAGCAGTGCTGCGGTTGGCCACGGCTTGTGCATCGAAGGACAGGCTGACACCTGCCTGGCGGGCAAAGCGGTCAAGCGCTGGCGCCAGCGGGCCAGCAGGGATATTCCACTGCTGTAGCTGGCGCTCAGGCTCGGACGTTGCAGATTGCGCCAGCGCAGGTAGCGCACAATGGCTGACAACCAGGCCCAGGAAAACACCGTGCAAAGCGCGGCTCAAGGGATGGCGCTGTGGAACCGGGGTCGAACTCATTTTCTCGCTCCGTAGAGGGATCGGCAGACTGGCCTGTATTCCGGCCTTCCCTACATGCCGAACGAGAATGAGAAATCACCTCATTTATTTTTGATGACGGAGTCTGTGTACTGATTGGTTCTGCTGAACTTGCAAAAGGCTATGGGCGAGTGGAGGGCAAGGCTAGGCGCCAACCTATGCTCCCCCCCGGGCTGGCTGATCCAGCAGCCCTTTGTGGAACATGTCCTCAGCGGTAAACAGCCGCAAAAAACACCAGAAACCGACTTTTTTACCTGCGTCGCAGCTGCGCACCAATCGCAGATCACATCTGTCGGGAGGCAGTTTTGAATTGTCGGGTGGCGTCTCTACAGCCCATGGATGCAACCGTGAACAACACCTCATACCGCGAATAAGCGCTGGTAGCGATGCCCGATGGCCTTGGCCCCCTGTCTACAGTCTTGCTGTATGCAAGCACCGCATCGCATGCAATGCTGTCTGCTATCAGGCCACTGGTTCGGGCGGCACGCTGGCGCACTTGCAATTCAAACTGCCCATCATCGAGGAGAACCGGTGTACGCGCCGGCGTAGTCGCCAGGGCAACATGAACGCCTTGGGTTTCGCCAGGCAGTCGGACGGACATCGTGATCTGACCATCCCTTTCCACGCGTGGGTGTCCCACAAATCGGGTAGTGAACTGATTCGTAGCTGCCAACTGGCTGACGGTTCGGCTTACTACCTTGGCCCAGTAGCCCTCCTGCAGGGTCGGTGAGTCATAAGCTGGCGCTTCCCTGTCAAAAGGCTTACCTGCCATGCGCAATTGACTCTGGCGCACGTAGTAATTTGACATGCAACTGTTGTTGATCCGCGTCTCCATAGGACGACCAGACTTCGCGCTATAGAGCAGAGCGGATGCGCACTCGAGGTCAAACTGGCCGTTGAGGTACAGCAGTTCACCGGTTCCGAGCGGGCTTACAGACGGAACCAGGTTGAGGCCTTCACCACCTGTACCACCAGAACCACCAGCAACACCCTTGACAAGGGCATCAGGCATCATCGAGGTCAGCGAACTGACAGTCTGGTCAGAAAAGCGAATCTTGGTGGTTCCATTCGGCATCTGTTCGGTGGTTACACAACCCACCAGCGCTGCAATGCCCACTATGGGCAGGATCAGTTTGCACTTGGTCATACGAGTGTCCCTACTTGAAAACATCCATTTGAGCGCGTCAGAAGAAACGCCCGCCTACTGCTGTACCTTTGCTTGCAGCATTTCACGCAGCCGCCGGCGCGATAGCGCCTTGGTGCGTGCCCACTCAGGGTCATTCGCCATTTTTTGCGGGCCTGCATTCTCGATCGGCGAACGGGCGGAAGCAAGACAGGACAGGGTCATCAGCAGCAGCAGCAGCCCCCCCCAACCCAGACGCTTTTGTGCCCGCCAAAAACAAAGGGCACCATCCACTGGTGCCCTTTGCCTTACCGCCAGGTGAACCCAATCACCCCATCGAACGCACCCCTACGGGTTGCGCGTGGCCCCGCGAAGTCACGATTCCCAGGAAGGAAATCACGATCGCCAGGCCCAACGTCGAGCTGACTTCCGCCCGGTGTTCAGGCGTAAACATCATCACCGCCAGTGCCCCGCCAATGAACAGGATCACCGCCCAGGTCAGGTACGGGAACAGCCACATGCGGAACTTCAGTTCGGTATTCTCGCGCTCCAGGCGGCGGCGCATGCGCAGCTGGGAGATGGCGATGACCAGGTACACCAGCAAGGCGATGGCACCGGAGCTGGCCAGCAGGAACTCGAACACGCCCTTCGGCGCGAAGTAGTTGAGGACGGCGATGGCCGCGCCGATCAGGGTGCTGCCGAACACTGCGGCACGCGGTACGCCAACCTTGGAGGTCTTGTTGAGCATGGCCGGTGCGTCACCACGCTTGGCCAGCGAATACATCATTCGCGAGGCGATGTAGATCGACGAGTTCATGCAGCTGGTCACCGCCACCAGCACCACCAGGTCGACCATGAACGCCGCGTTGGGGATGTTCATGATCTCCAGTGCGCGCTGGTACGAGCCCACCACGGCCAGTTGCGGGTCGTTCCACGGCACCACCGAAATGATCACGAAGATCGACAGGATGTAGAAGGTGCTGATGCGCCAGATCACCGAGCGGGTGGCCTTGGCGATGTTGCGCGACGGGTCGCTGGACTCGGAGGCGGCGATGGTCACCGCCTCGGTACCGATGAAGCTGAACATCACGGTGATGAACGCGCCGACCACCGCCGACCAGCCCTTCGGGGCAAAGCCGCCATGCTCGGCCATCAGGCTGCCAAGGCCGCTGACTTCGCGGTTGGGCAGCCAGCCCATCAGCGCAGCGAAACCCAGGCCGATGAAACCGAGGATGGCAGTGACCTTGAGAATTGCGAACCAGAACTCGAACTCGCCGTACTTGGCCACGCTGAACAGGTTGGTGCCGGCCAGCAGCAGCACCGAGGCCAGGGCGAAGATCCAGCTGTCCACCTGCGGGAACCAGGCGTTCAGTACATGCCCGGCGGCCAGCGCTTCGATGGGGATCACCAGCACCCAGAACCACCAGTACAGCCAGCCGATGGTGTAGCCGGCCCAGCGGCCGATGGCCTGGTCGGCATAGGTCGAAAACGAACCGGTGTCAGGGTGTGCAACGGCCATTTCGCCGAGCATGCGCATGACCAGCACCACCAGGGCCCCGGCCACGAAATAGGAGAGTATGGTAGCTGGCCCGGCTGCCGCGATGGCATGGCCAGAGCCGACGAAAAGTCCGGCGCCGATGATGCCGGCAATGGACAGCATCGTTACATGACGAGGCTTGAAACCTTGGGCAAGGTTGCCATCAGATCCCACGGTGTTCATTGATGTTGTTCTCTTTTTGCTGACACAAGGAAGGACGGGCAGGCGTAGGCGAAAATATCTCCTTTGAAATCAATAAGTCGACACATTACTCGCGCACTGTTGTTGATATTTGGCACGCGTCACAGAGCAGGTGTCCGCATAGGTCGGGGTTCATTTAAGCCGCGCAGGGCTGTGGGTAATTACACGAGAACGCCACGGAACTGTTCGATCACGACAGTTCGTTCGCTCCACGCTGAGCGCTCCGAACGGCGGTTGAGGCAATGACTGCCAAAATGAGTGCGGCCACAAGCCCCCTTCATGTCAGGTGGAAAAGTGTCGTGCTGTGTTCGGCTCCGCCTCGCCGGGCAGACTCCAGCCCTCCCGAAGTGGCCAGTCTCTCCGGCCACGCTATCAGGCCAGGAGCCGAAACCATGTTGACGAACATCTCCGACCAATCTGCCGAGTATTTGTTTTCAACCCGACATGAACGCTTGGACCTGTGGTGCGACCTGCTGCAAAAATGCCGTGATTGGGTTGCGGCAAACTGCTGCGATGCAAAAGAGCAGGAACGTAGGAAGGTGGTGCGCATGGGCCAGCACCTGCAAACGCTCGAACACTACCATGCCTACCCTGGCCATCGGCTGATGGCCATTTTCAAGCAACGAATCGGTGAACATGACGATGTCGGTACACTGCGTCTGGCACAGCGCATCTGCAGTTCTTTGCTCGATTCGAGCTATCGCCATGATGCCAACGACTGGGAACCGGCAGACGACTTGCCCGACGCTTCCGCCGCGCGCTACAGCATCAATCAACCCTCTGCCCAGTTTCGTCCGTACTTCGAGCTGCTGATCGTCAGCTCCGACGCCCCGGGCACCTGGGCGCAGAAGCAGCAAGACATCCGCAACCTGCGGCGACATGACGATGCGTTCATCTACCAACCGATCATCGTCGGCACGTATGAAGATGCCATGATGGCCGTGATGCTCAACCCCGATGTGCAGGTAGTGGCGATCCACGACGGTTTCCAGCGTGATGCCAACCTGTCGGCCCGGCTGCGCGGAATGCTCGACCAGTATCAGTCGCTGGTCGGCTCGGAAACGCCTGAAGCCCCCACGCTGGAACTGTCGGTGGCGCTTAAACAGTTACGCCCGGAGCTGGACATCATCCTGCTCAGAGACCGCAATATCGAACAGACTGCCGGCAACCCGCAGATGGCGTTCATCAACCGTGTTTTCTATGAGTTCGAAGAGCCCATGGAAGTGCACCTGTGTGCGATCGAAGGCGTTGCCAATCGCTATCGCACGCCATTCTTCGATAACCTCAAACGTTATGCGCAACGCCCGATTGGCACCTTCCATGCCCTGCCGATCGCCCGCGGAAAGTCCATTTTCAAGTCCAACTGGATTCGCGACATGGGGGCGTTCTATGGTGCCAACCTTTTCCTGGCGGAAAGCTCCGCGACCACCGGCGGTCTCGATAGCCTGCTCGAACCTACAGGCAACATAAGGCAGGCCCAGCTGATGGCCGCCAGCACGTTTGGCGCGCAACAGGCGTTCTTCGTAACCAACGGGACCTCGACTGCGAACAAAATCGTCGAGCAGGCACTCTTGGCACCAGGTGACATCGTCCTGATCGACCGCAACTGTCATAAGTCGCATCACTACGCCGCCGTGCTGACCGGCGCCTACCCGCTGTATATCGATGCCTATCCTTTGAGTGAGTACTCGATGTACGGAGGCGTAACGCTCGCCTCATTGAAGCAGGCGCTGTTGAACCTGAAACGGGACGGAAAACTTGAACGTGCAAGAATGATGGTGCTGACCAACTGCACGTTCGATGGGCATGTCTACAATCCGCTGCGGGTGATGGAAGAATGCCTGGCCATAAAACCCGATCTCATCTTCCTTTGGGATGAGGCATGGTTCGGTTTCGCTCGCTTTTCACCGCTGCTGCGCCAGCGCACCTCCATGCATGCAGCAGGCGAGTTACGAAAACGGCTGAAAAGTTCCGACTATCGTGAGCAATACGCCGAGCAATGCACCGCCCAAGATGCATTCACCGACGAAGAGATGCTGCACAACCGTCTGCTGATGAACCCTGAAAGCACCCAGGTGCGTGTATACCAGACCTCTTCTGTACACAAGTCGATGTCAGCCCTGCGGCAAGGCTCGATGATACTGGTTAGCGACGATGCCTTTGCCCAGACCGAAGGCGCCTTCCGCGAAGCGGTATTCACCCATACTTCTACCTCCCCCAACCAGCAGATCATCGCCTCGCTGGACATTGCGCGCCGGCAGATGAACCTCGAAGGCTATGACCTGGTGATGCGCGCCACGCAGTTGGCCTTCGTCATACGCAAGCAGGTCAATAATCACCCTTTGATCTCTCGCTATTTCAGGGTCCTGGATGTTGCGGACCTTATTCCCGAAACGCTGCGCCAATCGAAGATAGCCAGCTACGTAAATGACAGAGCCCACTGGAGTACGCTCAGCCAGGCGATCCTCAACGATGAATTCTTCCTTGACCCAACGCGCCTGACCTTATCGTGCGGACACGCCGGGTTCGACGGCACCCAATTCAAGCAATTGCTGGCCGGGCGATACAATATCCAACTGAACAAGACGTCCCGCAATAGTGTGCTGTTGCAGACCAACATCAACAATACGCGCAGCGATGTGGCACACCTCTTACAAGTGCTGGTGCAAATATGCCGGGACATCGACGAAACCATCGCAGACGATGAAAACCAGGCCCAGCAACTACGAAGCAGGGTCACCAGCCTTGTCGAAGACTTACCTGCATTGCCAGACTTCAGCTGCTTCCATCCGGAATTCCGCAGCGATGCACTGGAGGGCACGATCGAAGGCGACATCCGCAAGGCCTTCTACAAGGCTTACGATCCTGAGGCCTGCGAATATCTGAAACTGTCCGACAGCAACATCGACCAGCGCCTGGAAAACGGCCCGCCCCTGGTTTCGGCAAATTTCGTGATTCCATACCCGCCTGGCTTCCCGATCATGGTGCCAGGCCAAGTGATCACCGCCCCTGTCATTGATTTCATGCGAAACCTGGATGTACAGGAGATCCATGGCTACACCAGCGCACAAGGTTTGAAACTGCTCAAGCCCGAACACGTCGGGTAAGTTTCTCGACAACGGCCATTACGCACGCGTACGGCGTGCTGTGGCTTCCGGAAACAGCCCTGGTTTCAGGGCTGAATTCTTGACGCCTGGCCTGCACCTGCTTTTAACGCACCAGGCAGGGCCGCTTGTTATCAAAGCGCCAGCCAGGAATCAGGAACTGCATCGCCACGCTGTCATCGCGCGCGCCCAGGCCCATGTTGCGGTAGCACTCATGGGCCTGGGCCAATTGCGCTTCATCCAGCTCCACCCCCAACCCTGGCCGGGCCGGCACGCGTACATGGCCGTCGATGATGCGCAGCGGCTCGCGGGTCAGGCGCTGGCCGTCCTGCCAGATCCAGTGGGTATCGATTGCGGTGATCTCGCCCGGCGCTGCCGCCGCCACCTGAGTGAACATCGCCAGCGAAATATCGAAGTGGTTGTTGGAGTGCGAACCCCAGGTCAGCCCCCAGTCGTTGCACATCTGCGCCACCCGCACCGAGCCCCGCAAGGTCCAGAAATGCGGGTCGGCCAGGGGGATGTCGACCGCCTGCGACTGGATCGCGTGGCCCATCTGCCGCCAGTCGGTGGCGATCATGTTGGTGGCCGTCGGCAAGCCGGTAGCGCGGCGGAACTCGGCCATCACCTCACGGCCCGAATAACCGTCCTCGGCACCACACGGGTCCTCGGCGTAAGCCAGCACAGCGTGCTTGTCGCGGCACAGGGCAATGGCCTGCTGCAACGACCAGGCGCCGTTCGGGTCGAGGGTGATGCGCGCTTGCGGGAAGCGTTCGGCCAGGGCCGTCACCGCTTCCATTTCCTCCTCGCCACGCAGCACCCCGCCCTTGAGCTTGAAGTCGCTGAAGCCGTAGCGCGCCTCGGCGGCCTCGGCCAGGCGTACCACCGCGTCGGGGCTCAGCGCTGTTTCGTGGCGCAGGCGAAACCAGTCATCGTCGCTGTCGGCTTCGTTGCGGTAGGCCAGGTTGGTCTGCCGACGGTCACCGATGTAGAACAGATAACCGAGCATCTTCACCGCGTCGCGTTGCTGCCCTTCGCCCAGCAGTGCTGCCATCGGCACGTTCAGGTGCTGGCCGAGCAGGTCGAGCAGCGCCGACTCCATGGCGGTCACCGCGTGCACGGTAATGCGCAGGTCGAAGGTCTGCAGGCCACGCCCGGCCGAATCGCGGCCAGCGAAGGTCTGGCGCATGGCATTGAGCACGCGCTGGTAATGGCCGATCGGCTGGCCGAGCACCAGGCTGCGGGCGTCTTCCAGGGTCTGGCGAATCTTCTCGCCACCGGGCACTTCGCCCAGGCCGGTATTGCCAGCGCTGTCGCGCAATATCACCACGTTACGGGTGAAGAACGGGCCATGCGCGCCACTGAGGTTGAGCAGCATGCTGTCATGGCCGGCGACCGGGACGACGCGCAGGTCGGTGACCACCGGGGTGTCGGTGTGGGTGGCGGGGGTTGTCTGCAGGTTCATGGTTGTTGTCTCGCAGTCATCAGTGGCTCTGGCCCAAGGCCGAAGCGGCCTTGAGGTCATCGGAAGGGGCGCCCTTCGGGCGCGTGCGTAGGAAGAACACGGCAATGGCGGCCAGCACCGAGGTCACCGCCAGGCCGTACAAGCCGCCCTGGATCGACCCGGTCTGCTGTTCCAGCAGGCCGAAGGTGGTGGGGGCGACGAAGCCGCCGAGGTTGCCGACCGAGTTGACCAAGGCGATCACCGCTGCGGCGATACGTGCATCCAGGTAACCCTGCGGGATCGGCCAGAACAGCGAAGAAGCCGACTTGAAACCGATCGCCGCGAAGCACACCGCAACAAAGGCGAACACCGGCCCACCGGTAGTGGACATGAACATGCCGATGGCTGCTACCACCAGCGCCCCCGCCACCCAGGCCTGCTGGAACTTCCAGCGCGCGGAACCGGTGGCGAAGGCATACATGGCCAGGATCGAGATCAGCCAGGGGATCGAGTTGAAGAAGCCGACCTGCAGGTCGCTGAGGTCGCCCATGCGCTTGATGATGCTCGGCAGCCAGAAGGTGGCGGCGTAGATGGTCAGCTGGATGCAGAAGTAGATCAGGCAGAACAGCAGGATCTGGCGGTCCTTGAGCAGGCTCCAGGCCGATGGCCTGACCGCTGCGACGGCTTCGCGCTCACGCTGCTCGTGGTCGATGGTGGCCACCAGCGCGTCCTGCTCGGCCTGGCTCAGCCACTTGGCATCCTGTGGCCTGGAATCGAGCCAGAAGAACACGAAGAAACACAGCGCCACCGAGGCCATGCCTTCGATGAACAGCATCCATTGCCAGCCATGCATGCCCAAACCCTGAAGCTGCATCAGCGCCCCGGCCAGCGGCCCGGAAATCAGCGAGGCCAGCGCCGAACCACTGAGGAAGATGGCAATCGCCTTGCCGCGCTCGGCGGCCGGCAGCCAGCGGGTGAAGTAGTAGATTACCCCGGGGAAGAAGCCCGCTTCGGCTACGCCGAGCAGAAAGCGCAGCACGTAGAACTGGGTTTCGTTCTGCACGAAGGCCATGGCGGTGGCCACCAGCCCCCAGGTGAACATGATGCGAGTCAGCCAGAGGCGCGCGCCGACCTTCTGCAGCAGCATGTTCGAAGGTACCTCGAACAACGCATAGCCGATGAAGAATAATCCGGCACCGAAGCCATAGGCTGCGGCACTGATGCCCAGGTCGCTCTCCAGATGGGGGCGGACGAAGCCAATGTTGACGCGGTCGAGGTAGTTGACGATGAACATGATGACGAACAGCGGCAGGACGTGACGCTTGACCTTGGCCACGGCGCTGGCCAGCGCGTCGCCGTCATTCCGGGTCGACGGAGCGAGGGTATCGTTCACTTGCGGATCTCCCACTAATTGTTTTTGTGCGGGGCGGAGTTGTCTGACATGGCAGTGGGCTGGAGCATATGCGCGGCGCAGTTGTACGACAAGCTCAACAATGTCGGCAAAAACGCAACATACAAGCTGTGAAAATCTAGAATTGGCGACAACGTGCAGGAATAGCAACACTACTTGCCGTGTTGGGCGTCGCAAAAAATCAGCAAAAAATATTTCTATCGATTAGCTTGTCATACAAGTACTGACGGTAACGGATCACATCATGGAACCCGAACGCCTGCGCAAACACGGCCACAGTCGCGCCCACGACCTGGTCTCCAGCCTGACCCAGCAGATTTTGCTGGGCACCTTCAAGCCAGGCGACAAACTGCCCTCGGAGAACACCCTGGTACGCGAACACGGGGTCAGCCGTACGGTGGTCCGCGAAGCCTTGTCGAAACTGCAGGCGTCGGGGCTGGTGGAACCACGCCACGGTATCGGTACCTTCGTGATGGAGCGCCAGGCCCAGGCTGGCCTGCGCATCGCTGCGGAAAGCGCGGCCAATGTGCGCGACCTGCTGGAACTGCGCATCGGCCTGGAAGGCCAGGCTGCCGCCCTGGCCGCGCTGCGCCGTGATGATGGCCAGCTGGCACGCATGCGCCAGGCGCTGGATGACTACCAGGACCTGGCCGCCGCCGGCGACAGCTGCATCGAGGCCGACCGGCGCTTTCACCTGTTGATTGCCGAGGCTACCGGCAACCTGTATTTCACCGAGATGCTGCTGCAACTGGGCAATGGCCTGATTCCACGCAACCGCATGGCCCTGGCCGAACGCAGCGGGGCGAAGCTGGCGCGGCAGGCGTACCTGGCCAACCTCGAGCATGAGGCGATCCTCAATGCGATTCGCCGGCGAGACCCGGACGCGGCGCGGGCGGCCATCTGCCTGCACCTGTCCAATAGCCGCGATCGCCTGCTGCCCGAACAGGCATGACAGCTTCCCTGGCAGGAGTGCCCTGGCAGGCGTAGCTACCAGGTCAGGCAGATCTTGCCGAAATGCCGGTTGCTTTCCTGGTAGCGGAACGCCTCGACGATCTGTTCCAGCTCGAAATGTTTGTCCACCACTGGCCGCAAGCCATTGGCATCGATCGCCCGCACCATGGCCTGCTGCTGGGCGCGACTGCCCACCAGCACGCCCTGCAGGCGAATCTGCCGCACCAACGCCTGCACCAGCGGCAGCTGCCCGGCAACGCCGGTGAGGATACCGATCAACGACACATGCCCACCGATGCGCGCGGCAATCATCGACTGCTCCAGTGTCGCCGGGCCGCCCACTTCGATCACATGGTCGACGCCGCGGTTGCCGGTCAGCTCGCGCGCTTTCTCCCCCCAGGCCGGGGTACTTCTGTAGTTGATCAGGTGATCGGCCCCCAGGGCCTTCAGGCGCTCGAGCTTGACGTCGCTGGACGAGGTGGCGATCACCGTGGCGCCAGCGAGCTTGGCGAACTGCAGGGCGAAGATCGACACGCCACCGGTGCCTTGCACCAGCACCGTATCGCCGGGCTTGAGGTGGTCGTCGCTCATCAGTGCGCGCCAGGCAGTGAGGCCGGCGGTGGTCAGGGTAGCGGCTTCGGCGTGGCTGAAGCCCTTCGGCGCCAGGGTGAAGGCGCTGGCGCGGGCGGTGACCTGTTCGCGGGCATAACCATCAATGCCATCGCCAGGCACCCTGGCGAAGCCCTCGACATTGGCCTGGCCATCGAGCCAGTCGGGGAAGAAGGTGCTGACCACATTGTCGCCGACCTGGAACTCGGTTACACCGCTACCCACTGCGACCACTTCACCCGCACCATCGGCCATGGGAATCCGCCGCTCGCTCGGCCCCCACATGCCGCTGACCACGGCGAAGTCGTGGTAGTTGAGGGAGCTGGCATGCAGGCGAACGGTGATCTCGCCGGCCTGGGGTGCAGGGGCCTCGTAGCTGCCGACTTCGACCTTGTCGTAGCCGCCGCCAGGTTGTACGTAGATGGCCTTGCTGGTCATGGGTAGGTCTCCGTTCAGGGAAAGATTGAGGTTCAGCATAGACAGGTCCGGCTCGGCGCCAGCGGACCTGGAAGTGGGGCAGTACCTGTGGCAGCAGGCTTGGCGGTGACAGGGCAAGCACTGCCAAAAAAACTCAGCCCAGCATGCCCTTCAGTGCCCGGCAATCGGCCGCATGCCAGTCCACCAGTTCCGGCCATGGGTTGTCCGGCAAGTTCACCAGCACCGTGCGCGCCCCTGCCGCACGGCCACAGTCCAGGTCGAACCGATAATCCCCCACCATCACCAGCTCATGGGGTGCCACACCCCAGGCACTGGCGATCTTCAGCAACCCGTCCGGGCTCGGCTTGGGCGCTGCTTCGTCGCGCCCGAGAATGTGCTCGACAGGGAAGCAGTCGGCCAGGCCGATGGCCTCCAGCGTCACATGCGCAAGCTCGCGGGCATTGCGGGTCAGAATGCCCAATCGGCAACCCCGCTCGGCCAGCTCGCGGACCAGTTCCACCGCCCCGGTGGCTGCCGTGGAGGCGACCGCCAGGTCGCGCTCGTGCTCCAGCAGCCAGGCATGCTTGGCCGCCGCTTCGTCCGCGGGCAGGGCCGCCAGGTGGGTGAGAATGTCGTGCTCGGCCGGGATGTCCAGCGCCACGCGGATGGCGGCGAAATCATGCACGGCCACGGTCAGGGTGCCGTCCATGTCGAACACCCAGTTGCGGACCTCACCCAGGCTCATGCCCAGTCCTTGCGGTGGCGAATCAGGCCTTCCTGGCACGACGATGCCACCAGTTGCCCGGCCTGGTTGAAGATGTTGCCGCGGCAGAAGCCTCGGGCATTGCCCGCCCAGGGACTATCGGTGGCGTACAGCAGCCACTCATCGGCGCGCAGGTTGCCGTGGAACCACAGCGAATGGTCAAGGCTGGCGATCTGCATGTCGCGCTGCCACACCGATTTGCCATGCGGCAGCAATGCGGTGGTCAGCAGGCCGAAGTCCGAGGCGTAGGCCAGCAGGTATTTGTGCAGGGCCGGAATGTCGGGCAGGTTGCCGTCGGCGCGGAACCAGGCGTACTTCACCGGGTCGCCAGGCTTGGGGTTGAACGGGTCGCGCTCGGTGACCGGGCGAATCTCGATCGGCTTGGCGCACAGCACCTTGTCACGGATGCGTTCGGGCAACTGGTCGGCCATGGCCCGGGCCAGCTCGACCTCACTGGGCAGGTTCTCCGGGCCGACCACCTCGGGCATGGGGGCCTGGTGCTGGAAACCTTCCTCGTCGTACTGGAACGAGGCGCTGCAGGTGAAGATGGTCTGGCCTTTCTGGATCGCCGTTACCCGTCGCGTGCTGAAGCTGCCGCCATCGCGCACGCGGTCCACCGAATACACCACCGGCAGGCTGGCATCGCCAGGGCGCAGGAAGTAACCGTGCAACGAATGTACGTGGCGTGCGTCTTCAACCGTCTGGCTGGCTGCCGACAACGACTGGCCCAGCACCTGGCCACCATACAACTGGCGGAAGCCCAGGTCCTGGCTGCGTCCACGGAACAGGTTCTCCTCGATGGGCTCGAGGCTCAACAGGTCGACCAGGTCGTCCAACACATGACTCATCGGGGGTTCTCCTCGCAAGGCAACACATCTCTACAGCGCTGTTATGAGGGCAAATGATACAGGGTTTGTCATTGTTGCCGGGCATGGCCATGTATTCAGGCGCGCAGGGTCTGCTCCCAGTGAGCGCGGTCGATGCGGTACAGCACATGCGGGCGCAGCGGGTGGTCCACGGGCAGGCGGGGGTGCTGGAAACTGCCATTCAGGTCCTGCTGCATGCCGATGGCCTGCATGACCTTCTGTGACGGCAGGTTACTCTCGCTAGTGAACGACACCACCTCTTCCAGGCGCAACTGGGCGAAAGCACAACGCAGGCAGGTCCACGCTGCCTCACTGGCAAAGCCCAGGCCCCAGTGGCGGCGTGCCAGGCGCCAGCCGATCTCCACCGCCGGTGTGAAATGGGCATCGAAGCCGACGTGCAACAGCCCGGTCATGCCAATGAACGCACCGCTGTCCTTGCGCTCCAGTGCCCACAGGCCGAAGCCGTATTCGTTGAAATGCCCGCGCACGCGGCCGATCAGCGCAGCCGCCTCCAGGCGTGTCAGCGGCGCCGGGAAGTAGCGCATCACCTGCGGGTCGGCGCACATCGCGGCGAACTCGCGCAGGTCTTCGTCGTGCCATTGGCGCAGCACCAGCCGTGCGCTTTCCAGTTGCAGGATTGGGGTCATGGGGGCGAGCTCCGGTTTTGCGGTGTTGCATCTTACAGCGTAGGCGCGGGCGCGGCTTTCACCCAGCCGGTACGCGCCCGAATGCAATTTTCACATGGCCTTCACCGCCCCCCGACAGGCTGCCGGGCAGGATGCCGCCATCCACCGCCGCGCCATACGCGGCCATGCCAACGGAGCACTACATGCTATCGAGCAACACCCTGGGGCACACTGCCATTCACGCCCGGCGCAAGCGCCGCCTGACCCGCAAAAGCCTCGGTGCCGCGCTTGGCCTGTGCATGGTCGTGGCGGCATTGACCACCTGGCTGGCGACCAGGACGCATATCGCAGAGCTTGGCAACGGCCAGCAATTGGGTGACAGCGGCCTGCTGCAGGACTGGGCCGACGGTGCGGTGATCGTGATGATCCGCCACGCCGAGCGCTGCGACAGCGCCCCCGGGCCATGCCTGGACGATCCCACTGGCATCACCGTGGCCGGCAGCCAGGCTGCCAGCCGTGTCGGCCAAGGCCTGCGCCAGCTAGGCCTGGACAACGCCGACATGCTCAGCAGCCCGAAACTGCGCACGCAGCAAACCGCGCATTTCATCCTGGGCCAGGCGGTGGCCAGTGAGGACTGGCTGGAAGGGTGTGACAGCCAGTTCGCGCGTGAAGCGATGGCCCGCAAGCGGCCCGGGCATAACCTGGTGCTGGTGACCCACAATGGTTGCATCGACCATTTTGCCCGCCAGCAAAAGGTGGTGGGTGGCGAGCGTGAAAGTGGCTATGCCAGCGCGCTGTTCGTCTCGGTGGATGGCCATGGCAAGGCGCGCATCCTCGGGCGCCTGAACGAGCCCGACTGGCAGCGCGTACTGGCCAGTATTGCGAAATGACAATGCGCCTCGCCGGGGCCGCTGCGCAGCCCTTTCGCGACGCAAGGCCGCTCCTGCAACGTGCGCACTTGCGATAGAAGCGCCACCCCGGAACTGGCAAGATCAGCACTGGCCCCGATTGCGAAACCGCCATGCCGCTGCCGCTGATCTACCACGACGACTACAGCCCGGAGTTCCCTGCCGAGCACCGCTTTCCGATGGACAAGTTCCGCCTGCTGCGCGACCACCTGGTCGACAGCGGGCTGACCACCGACCAGGCCCTGCTGCGCCCGGACATCTGCCCCAACGACATCCTCGCCCTGGCTCATGACCGCAGCTACATCGAGCGCTACCTGAACGGTGACCTGTCACGCGAGGACCAACGTCGCCTCGGCCTGCCCTGGAGCGAAGCCCTGGCCCGGCGCACCGTGCGCGCGGTAGGTGGCTCGTTGCTGAGCGCCGAGATGGCGCTGCAGCACGGCATCGCCTGCCACCTTGCCGGTGGCACCCACCATGCCCATTACGATCACCCTGCCGGCTTCTGCATCTTCAACGACCTGGCGGTGATCAGCCGCTACCTGCTGGAAGCCGGCCGGGTCCACCGGGTGCTGATCTTCGACTGCGATGTGCACCAGGGCGACGGCACCGCGCGCATCCTGCACGACACGCCAGACGCCATCACCGTATCACTGCACTGCGAACAGAACTTCCCGGCACGCAAGGCACAAAGCGACTGGGACATCCCCTTGCCACGCGGCATGGGTGACGCGGCCTACCTGAAGGTGGTCGACGATGCCCTGAACTACCTGCTGCCGCTCTATCGTCCCGACCTGGTGCTGTACGACGCCGGGGTCGATGTGCACAAGGACGACGCCCTGGGCTACCTGCAACTGACCGACACAGGCGTTGCCGCCCGTGACGAAGCGGTGCTGCGCCACTGCCTGGGCCGCGACATCCCGGTGGTGGGCGTGATCGGCGGCGGTTACAGCAAGGACCGGGTAGCGCTGGCCCGGCGTCATGGCATCCTCCACCACAGTGCGGCCCGTGTCATCGGTTGTTCACAATGACTGTGGAGCCGCTTGTGGATAACCTGCGGGAAAGGCGCTGCAGCCCTTGATGGACGAGGCCTGCAAGCATATGATCATTTTTTGATCAGTGCTTCCAGGGGCCACGCTGCGCTAGAATGCGGCTCTTTTCCACAGCCTGCTGCCCACCATGTCCGATCTGAAACCCGTCGCCCCTTCCCTTGCTGCCGTCATCGGCGCTGGCCCCGCCGGCCTGATGGCTGCAGAAGCACTGGCCCAGGCGGGCCTGACGGTGGAAGTATTCGATGCCATGCCCTCGGTCGGCCGCAAGTTCCTGCTGGCCGGTGTCGGCGGCATGAACATCACCCATTCCGAGCCTTACCCGGCCTTCGTCGGCCGTTATGCCGAGCGCCAGGGCGAGATCGGCACCCTGCTGCGCGACTTCGACGCCGAGGCCTTGCGCCAGTGGATTCATGGCCTGGGCATCGAGACCTTCGTCGGTACTTCGGGCCGGGTGTTCCCCTCCGACATGAAAGCCGCACCCTTGCTGCGCGCCTGGCTCAAGCGCCTGCGCGACAGCGGGGTAGTTATCCACACCCGTCACCGCTGGTTGGGCTGGAATGCCGAAGGGGCGTTGCGAATGGCTTATCCACAGGGAGAACGGTTGCTTGTCCCGGCCGTGGTGGTATTGGCACTGGGCGGCGGCAGTTGGGCGCGATTGGGTTCCGACGGCAGCTGGCAAGCGCTGCTGGCCGAACGGGGTGTGGATATCTCGCCGCTGCGGCCGAGCAATTGTGGTTTCGAAGTGGCCGGCTGGAGCACGCTGCTCAAGGAAAAGTATGCCGGTGCGCCGTTGAAGAACATTGCCTTGAGCGTCCCTGGCAGCGCGCCGCGCAAAGGTGAGTTCATTCTCACGGCGCAGGGTGTGGAAGGCAGCCTGGTGTATGCCTGGTCAGCGCCGGTGCGCGAAGCCATCAACCGTACCGGCCAAGGGCAGTTGCTGCTTGACCTGTTGCCGGACAAGCCGCTGGAAAAGGTCGCCCAGGCGCTGGCCAGGCCGCGGGGCTCGCGCTCCATGGCCAAGCACCTGCACAGCCAGCTGGGCATCGATGGGGTCAAGGCAGCGCTGTTGCGCGAACTGACCGATCAGGCGACCTTTGCCGACCCTGACGCACTGGCCAGGGCGATCAAGGCATTGCCAATCACGCTGGTACGCACGCGGCCGCTGGATGAAGCGATCAGCAGCGCAGGAGGGGTGCGTTTCGAGGCCCTGGATGACGGCCTGATGCTGCAGCGCATGCCGGGCGTGTTCTGCGCTGGCGAGATGCTGGACTGGGAAGCACCGACCGGGGGCTATCTGCTGACGGCGTGCTTTGCCAGCGGGTTGCGCGCCGGACGGGCGGCGGCGGACTGGCTCAAATCCTGACACATACTCGATCCACTGTGGGAGCAGGCGTGCCCGCGAACACGGGCGAAGCCCGTGCCATGCATCGCGGTGCCTGCTTCGCGGGCATGCCCGCTCCCACAGGGGCCAAGCTTCCCCAGGCTACGGCTTACGCTTGCGCGGCCCCCCATTGAAGCTCGGCACCTTGCGCACCGCCTTCACCGCGGGCGCCGCACTGCCCGCCTCGGCACTGTCCATCCAGCGCCCCAAACCGCGCTTGGCGCTGTTTTCCTTCGGCTTCTTGGGCTTCTTCGGCTTCTTGATCACTTGGCCGCTGGCATCGGTCATCGGTACGCGGTGGTCGGGAATGAAATCCGGCTCCTCATGGCGCGGCAGGGTCTGCCGGGTCAGCACTTCGATTGCCCCCAGCAACTGCACTTCATCGGCACACACCAGCGAAATCGCCTCGCCCTTGTTGCCCGCACGCCCGGTACGCCCGATGCGGTGCACGTAGTCCTCGGCAACGATCGGCAGGTCGAGGTTGACCACCAGGGGCAAATCATCGATATCCAGTCCGCGGGCCGCCACGTCGGTGGCCACCAGTACCTGGATTTCGCGGGCCTTGAAGCTGTCCAGCGCGCGCTGTCGGGTGGCTTGCGGGCGGTCACCGTGGATGCCGTCGGCATTCACACCCTCGGCCAGCAAGCGCTCCACCAGTTGGTCGACACCATTGCGGGTCTTGGCGAATACCAGCACCTGCTTCCAGCGTTGCTTGCGCAGCAGGTGGCAGAACAGGTCGACCTTGCGCTTCTTGTCCACCGGCACCAGCCACTGCTTGACGCTGCTGGCCGTGGCATTGCGCGGGCTGACTTCGATGCTCAGCGGGTCATTCAGGGCCAGCCCCGCCAGCATGCGGATCTGCTCGGAGAAGGTGGCCGAGAACAGCAGCGTCTGGCGCTTGCGTGGCAGTGCGGCGTACACCGACTGCAGCTCTTCGGCAAAGCCCAGGTCGAGCATGCGGTCGGCTTCGTCGAGTACCAAGGTCTGTACCTGGTTGAACTTCACCGCGTTCTGGCGGAACAGGTCGAGCAGACGCCCCGGGGTGGCCACCAGCAGGTCGACACCGCGACGCAGGCGCATCATCTGCGGGTTGATGCTGACCCCGCCGTACACCGCGTAGGTGCTCAGCGGCAGGTTCTCGGCGTATTCGCGCACATTGTTGTGCACCTGCTCGGCCAGTTCCCGGGTGGGCACCAGCACCAGCGCGCGGATCGAGTTGCTGGCCACCTTCTCGCCTTCCAGTGCCAGGCGCTGCAGCACGGGCAAGGCAAAGCCGGCAGTCTTGCCGGTGCCGGTCTGGGCGGCGGCCATCAGGTCACGGCCAGCCAGCACGGCGGGGATGGCCTTGGCCTGCACCGGGGTCGGGGTGGTGTAGTCCAGCTGCTGCAGGGTGCGCAGCAGCGGTTCGATCAGGCCGAGTTTGGCGAAATTCATGGCAATACCGTCAGGGGGTTCAGCGAAGGCGGCAAGTTTACCGCATCGCCCCTGTCTACTTGCAGATTTCACCTTTCAGCGGTTGCGCCGGTTCAGGCGCCCTGCGCCACTGCGGCAGGCCGATCAACACCACCGCGCCGATGATCACCGCCATGGCCACGCACTCTTCGGCACCGATCTGCTCGCCGGCGAAGACGATGCCCAGCAGCACCGCCACCGCCGGGTTGACGTAGGCATAGCTGGTAGCCGCCGCCGGGCGCACATGCTTGAGCAGGTACATGTAGGCACTGAAGGCCAGGATCGAGCCGAACAATACCAGGTAGGCCAACGCTCCCCAGCCGGCGGCGCTAGGCATCTGCGTCATGCGCTCGCCAGACAGCACGCTGCCCAGCAACAGCACGGCACCGCCGACCAGCATTTCCGCGGCACTGGCCATCGGCCCCTGGGGTAACGGCAGGGTCTTGCTCCACACCGAGCCGAATGCCCAGGACGCTGCGGCAAAAATGATCAGCGCTGCGCCAATCGGGCTGGCCTGCAGGTTGGAGCCCAGGTTCAGCAGGCCGATACCCACCAGCCCGAGGGCGATGCCCGCCCACTCCAGCCTGGAGTTGCGGTGCCCGAACAGCAGGCCGAACAGCAAGGTAAACAGCGGCACCGTTGCCACTGCCAGCGCCGCCACGCCCGAGGCCACCCCGGCATGCTCGGCCACGGTCACACCGCCGTTGCCGCAACTGAGCAGCAGGAAACCGATCGCCCCCGCCGCCCGCCACTGCGGCCAGGTCGGCGCCGGCACGCCGCGCCAGCGCAGGAAGCCATACAGCAGGCCACCGGCAATCAGGAAGCGCACCCCGGCCATGAGCATCGGCGGCCAGCTTTCGACGCCAATACGGATGAACAGGTAGGTAGAACCCCAGACCAGGTACAAGGCCAGGAAAGCGCCGATGAGCAACAAGGGGAAGCGACGGGAGGCAGGCATGAGGCACACTCGAAATCCGTTTACGGGTGGCTTAGTTTAGAAAGCATGCTGAGTAAACTTAAGTTACAAAACTGCTTTAAAACGCCAGAACACTTTGCATTTGATGGTTATTCGGGCATTTTTCCAACGAATCGAAACCAGGCAGGAACACCCCATGGACAAATACGACCGCATGCTGCTCGCCGCCCTGCTCGACAACGGCCGCGCCACCTTCGCGCAACTGGCGCGCCAGGTGAACCTGTCGGCGCCAGCGGTGGCCGAGCGGGTGGCCAAGCTGGAGGCCAGCGGGGTCATTACCGGCTACCAGGCCAAGGTCGACATGAGCAAGATCGGCCTGCCGATCCAGTGTGTGATCGAACTGCGCCTGGCCAGCCACGGTAACCAGCAGGCCTATGAAGCCTTGACGCAGATCCCCCAGCTGACCGAATGCCACCGGGTCACCGGTGACCCCTGCGTGATCATGCAGGCCGCGGTGGGCTCGATGCCCGAGCTGGAGGAACTGATCAACCGGGTCGCGCAGTTCGGCTTCAGCAAAACCTCGATCATTCTTTCCAGTGCCGTGGAGCGGCGAGTGCCGCTGGCGCAACTGGAAAGGAAGGCCTAACAGAACCTGGCCAGGGTGTCGCGCACCTTCGCCGCAGGGGTTTTCTGCAGGCGGCAAAGCAGCTCGTGGGACAATTGCTGCACACCATGGCTCTGGCGCAGCACGCCGGCCAGGTGCTGCAACAGGTTGGCAGCCATTTCGGCATCGGCCATGGCCCGGTGCGCGGTCCCGGTATGCGGCAGCCCGGCCCAGCGGGTCAAGGTGCCCAGCTTGTGGTTCGGTGCCGCCGGCAGCAGGCGCCGGGACAGCAGCAGGGAACAGGCGAAGGCCTGGCTACGGCTACGGCCGATGCGGCTCAGTTCATAGTCCCAGAACTTCTGATCGAACGCGGCGTTGTGCGCGAGCAGCGGCGTGCTTCCCACAAAATCGGCCACTTCGTTCATCACCTGGTCGACCGGCGGCGCACTGCGCAACATGGCGGTGGTGATACCGGTCAGCCCGGCGACGAAAGCCGGCACTGCAACCCCCGCGTTCATCAGGCTCTGGTAGCGCTCGACGATGCGTCCGCGCTCCAGCATCACTACCGCCACCTCGGTGGCGCGGCAGCCGGCGCCGGGGCTGATGCCGGTGGTTTCAAAGTCGATGACGGCGATACGTTCCATGCAAGGGGCCTCAGTGTTTGAGCAACAGCGCACCCTCGATGGGTACATAGCGGGTGGCGGCACGGATCAGCGAGAGTGCCGTGAGGCCGGGCACACCATACACCACCGCCTCGGTGCCATGACGCTGGATCACCCGCTCCAGCAGGAGGTCGAAATCGCCGTCGCCAGAGGCCAGCACCACCTGGTCGACGTGGCTGGCGGCATCCATCACGTCCAGGGTAATGCCCACGTCCCAGTCACCTTTGGCCGAACCGTCGCTACGCTGGATGAAAGGCTTGAGCCGCACATCGAAACCGAGGTTGCGCAAGATCTGCTGGAACTGTTGCTGCTTGCTGTCGCCACGGTCGATGGCATACGCCACGGCCTCGACGATCTGGCCTTCGCGGCTGACCGCGTTCCACAACGCGGTGTAGTTGAAATGGCAACCGTGGGCCTGACGCACGGTGTAGTAGAGGTTCTGCACATCGGCGAACAGCGCGATCTTTTTCACCCTGAAGCCTCATATCCGGTCTGGGGATCCGGGGGCTGCGTTGCAGCCCTTTCACGAAGCAAGGCCGCTCCTGCGGTAGGAACGGCCTTGTGCCGCGAAAGGGGCGCCAAGCGCCCCCGGAAATGCCAGCAGTATGCCAGACCTGTCAGACGTACGAATCGTCGTCCGCGAAGAACCCGCCATCATCGCTGCCATAATCAGTGTCGGCATAACCACCTTGGTCACTGCCCCAGCCACCATTGTCGGCTACGTGCTGCTGTGCGCCCGAATCGTTCCAGCCACCGCTGTCACTGGCGGGTGCCGGCTCTTCCTTGATCACTTCAACCACCTCCTGCGGCTGCACATCATGATGGAACAGGCTGCTGATGCCCTGCGCCAGCAAGACACCGCCGGCCACGCCGGCTGCAGTCTGCATCGCCCCCCCCAGGAAACTGCTGGCACCACTGCGCGCCGGTGCGGCGGCAAAACCGGGCTGCTGCATTTGTGGTTGGGAATAGCCGGGGGCCGCCGGTTCGCGCCAGCCGCCAGTCGATGGCGCCGGGGCGGCAGCGACTGGTTGCGGTTGCACGGCCGGAGCAGCATTGCGGCCGCCCGAACCAAAAATGCTGGAAAGGAAACCACCGCCACCACTGCCTGGCGCACTGCTGGCGCGTGCGGCTTCAGCCTGGGCACGCGCCTGCTTCAGTTCGGCTTCGAGTTGCTTGTTCTGCTCGTCGAGGCGCTTGATCGCAGCCTCCTGGACCAGGATCGCCTGGGCCATGTAGTAAGGTGCCGCCGGCTGCTGGCGCACATGCTCCTCGATGCGTGCCTGAGCCTGAGCGTCACGTGGCTGGCTCGGGTCCTCGGCTTGCTTGATACGGCTGAACAGGCCGTCGATCAGGGTTTGTTCTTCGGTATTCATGGGGCGACCTCGTGGGGTAGCAGGACAACGGATAGCGTCAAAGATGAGGTGTGCAGGCGGGGGATTCAATTACGGCGGCGTGAAACTTTTTTCAGCATATGACAGCCACAAGCCTGCTTTGGGCTAAAGTTAGCTCCCTGTTTTTACTGTCATGCGATGTTGACCGATGAATCCGCTGAGCGTCCTGCGCGACTCCCTGTATTTCTTCCGCCGCCACCTACCGAACATCCTCCAGCTGTGCCTGCCGCTGGTGGTGCTGGAAGCCCTGCTCACCCAGCTGCTGTACCGGCAGATGGGCGACCAGGCATCGCCGGCCTACGGCATGCTGGTCAGCCTGCTGTTCTACCCGCTGTACAGCGCCGCGCTGATCCTGTACCTCGATACCCGCAGCAATCGCCAGGAAACACCCAAGCGCGACCTGTTCGCGCGTGCCGTGCAACTGTGGCCGCAACTCGCACTGCTGATACTGATCAGTTCGCTGCTGATCATGGCGGGCCTTGCGCTATTCATCTTCCCGGGCGTGTGGATCATGATCAACCTGGTATTCGCCGAGTACTTGCTGGTATTGCGCGGCCGGTCGGTGGTGCAGGCAATGCGCGAAAGCGCCAGCATGACCACTGGGCATTTCATGCGCATCATGATTTGCGTGGTCGGCGTGCTGGCACCGATCTGGCTGATCGACGGGCTGCTGCTGATGGCCTTCCCCGAGCCAGCACCAGGGGTTGAATTGGCCTTGGATAGCCTGAGCGGGTTCCTGCAGCTGTTCAGCACGGTAGTGCTGTATCGGCTGTTCATGCTGCTGGAAGCCCTGCCTGGCCGTTGACCTGCAGCAGGCTCACCCGATTGGTGTTATCAGGAACTCGGTAGTACCGGTGATATCGACGTTCAGATGATCGATATAACCACCTTGCCGATCGTAACTTCTACCATCACTCGGGTTGTCGCCTATTTCCACAGGTGTGCCCAAGGTGGTCTCGCCACCGGCAACGAAGCTGCTGTCCATCCCACGCAAGCGGTTGGAGCTTGAAGATGTTGATGGCATCAGCAGCGGTATACATACCTACATAGCCTTTATGGCTACAGGCCAGCCGGCGCCCGTTGCGGCTTGAAGTACCACCAATCAGGTAGTGCAACCGATCACTGGTTCTTGAGCGGAAAAGAAATTTGAAGATACGACGGTCGTCGTCATACGCTTGGCCAGGGTCGCCTTTGATCAGCCAGTCCCAACGCCCTGGGACGATGGATTCGGCATAGTCCTCCTCTACGCTGAGCACTATCGGATAGGCGACTCCCTGGTGAAGCGCATGGATGGTGCAATCGAAAAGTTTCAGTGCCTCGAAGGACATCGGATCATCGGTGGAGATATCGCTGAGCTTCATCGTGTAGAGCCTCCTGAGAAGAGAAAGAAGGGCAGCGGACGATCAGCGGACGACGCCTCACTCCATTCTGTTCATTGCTGGCCCCAACAGCAGCACGAAAGGTTTCCCGTTCGGTAGCCTCACATGCCGGACATTCCTACAAACGCCACATGACCCGCGCTGTGCGGTGCCCCCGCGGCCTTGAGTGCCAAAGCTCCCCTCATGCTCATCGAGGTTTGGCACGTGCCGTCGCCTTGGCCACCAATGGGTCATCCGGCCAATAGTGCTTCGGCCAACGCCCGCCATGGAGCTGGCCATGGACAGCCTCAGCGGCTTCCTGTAGCTGTTCAGCACCGTGGTGCTGTACCGCCTGTTCATGTTGCTGGAAGGCGAATCTCGCGGCGAGGCCATGAAGGAAAGTCTTCGTTCTGCGTAAGTGCCCAGCCCTGGCATTAAGGTGATGAACCTTGAGTACCTACACAGGAGCACACCATGGACGAACACGTTCTCGCGGGCTACGCCAAGTCGTTTCGCGGCAAGTTGTACCTGCATGCCTTGGACTCGCAAATCCCGCTGCGCCTGAGCCGAAACAACGACAAATTTTCCTGGGGTTTCACCCCAGAAGACGACTGGTTGCAGGCAGGTGGCCAGCAGGACTCGCCGGTGATGGACTTTCACTTCGAATCACGCGGCGAGAATCGCCTGCATTACCACATCAGCATTCCAGGCAACCCGGAAACGAAGAAACTCGGTGTCAGCCGCAACGGTTACCTGGGTTTCTACTGGCATGCCGAAGTCACCGATTTCTGGAAGATCGAGCCGCTGCAACTGAGCGCCGAAGGGCTGCTCTGCCATCTGCGCGACCACCGCGGACACAGGGTGGGAGCCATACCCGATACCCCCCACCATAGCGGCAACACGGTGTACCTGCTGAACGTCGACGAGGGTCAAATCGTGACCTTCCTGCTGAAACCGACAAACTGAACCTTACGGGTGGAGCACTCCGATGGAAAATACTTCCAGTGACACTTCCTGGCCGGAACAGAGTTTTCTTGGCCGCATTTACATGATTCATGGGGATCGCAAGATCCCGATCCATCTCAGCAAAGCAACCGATATCCCTGTAGCAAGTCTGATCGCCAACGATTGGTTGGAGTCTGGGGGCGATAAAGCGACCAGGTTCAGCTTCAGTTTTCATTCCAAGACCAATGATCGACTGCATCATCATATCTTCAGCACCCATTACGCCGTGAAACGACAGCTGATGATCAGCGATAACGGTTACCTGGGCCTTTACTTGCCAATTACCCAAGGCGACTACTTCAAGCTCGAACCCCTGGAAGTCACAGAGCGCTTCATTCGATGCCGCTGGCGCGACCATTTGGGACACCAGGTGAAGGCTAAGGCCACGGAAACTTTTGATTGCGACGATAGGGCTTATCTCACCGTAGGCGAAGGCGGGCTACACGAGTTTGTAATCGAACGTAGCCTGCCAAACTGAGTTGTCCGCTCGCTTCAGGTGCCGCGCGGCTTCGCCCGTGCGGTAGCTTCGGCCACCAACGGGTCATCCGGCCAATAATGCTTCGGGTAACGTCCTTTCAGGTCCTTCTTCACTTCGGCATAGGTGGTACGCCAGAAGTTGGCCAGGTCCTGGGTCACCTGCACCGGCCTGCGTGCCGGTGACAACAGGTGCAGCTTGACCTGCAGGCGGCCATTGGCGATGCGTGGCGTGTCGGCCAGGCCGAACAGCTCCTGCAGGCGCACCGCGAGGATCGGTGGGTTTTCGCTGTAATCCAGGCGGATATTCGACCCGGACGGCACTGCCAGGTGCGCGGGGGCCTGTTCTTCCAGGCGCTGCGGCAACGGCCAGGGCAACAGGTTGCGCAGCATCGAAGGCAGGTCCAGCGCGGCGAAATGGCTGAGGCGTGATACTTTGCCCAGGTACGGCTGCAGCCAGTCTTCCAGGCTGGCGAGCAAGGCTTCGTCGCTCAGGTCGGGCCATTCGCTGTGGCCCTCCCTGGCCAGGTCGAGCTGGCGCAACAGCGCCACGCGTGCCTGCCATTGGCGCAGTTCCGGCGTCCAGCTCAGAAGGTTCAGCCCCTTGCGCCGGACCAGAGCAAGCAGCGCGCGGGCCCGCGCCTCATCGTCCAGGCCGGGCAGCGGCTCGCGACTGAGGACCAGCTCGCCAACCTTGACCTGACGCTCGGCGCGCAACACCTGCTCGCGTTCGTCCCAATCGAGCAGATCAACCCGTTCCACCTGCTCGGCGAGTACACCATCGAGCAGTGCCGGGTCGAATTCCGCCGCCAGGTAGATACGTTCTTCACGCTGGCCCTGGCGGCTGCCCAGGTCGGCGACCACCAACCAGGGGCACTTCATCAACGCATCGACCTCGGCAAACAACGCCGCACGGCCATTGGCCAGCCGGTACTCCGCGCCGCCCTCGCGACGTTGCTGGGCGACGCGGTCAGGGTAGGCCAGGGCCAGCAAGGCACCCAGCCACCGCGGGTGGTCCGGGTCGGCCACAGGCGCGGCTGGCTTGCCACGCAGCAAACCACGGTACTGGCGCGCCAGCTGGCGGGCCCGCTGCACGCCGCCCTGGCTGCCACGGGCGGCCTTGCTTTCGCCGCTGACCAGCGCCAACCGGCCATGCAGGTCGGCACCGCCGCCCCGCTGAATATCCCGCTCGCCCAGTAGCGCTGCGACGTCACAGGCCATCTGTGCCAAGCCCAGGTCCTGCCCGCGCAGCAGCAAATGCGCGATACGGGGGTGTGCCGGCAGCTCGGCCATGGCCTGGCCATGTTCGCTGAGGCTGTGGCGGCTGCCGGGCTTGTAGGCATTGAGCCGTGCCAGCAGGTCCTGGGCCTGGGCGAACGCGGCGGCCGGTGGCTGGTCCAGCCAGCGCAACTGCTCGGGCGTCACGCCCCAGCGTGCCAGTTGCAAGGCCAGGCCGGCCAGGTCGGCCTGCAGGATTTCGGCACTGCCGTGGGCGGCCAGCTGCTCATGCTGAGCCTCGGACCACAATCGGTAGCACACGCCGGGCTCCAGGCGGCCGGCACGCCCGGCGCGCTGGGTGACGCTGGCGCGCGAGATGCGCTGGGTGTCCAGGCGGGTCATGCCGCTGCCGGGGTCGAAGCGCGGGACCCTGGCCAGGCCGGCATCGATCACCACGCGTACGCCGTCGATGGTCAGGCTGGTCTCGGCGATATTGGTGGCCAGCACCACCTTGCGCAGGCCCTTGGGCGCCGGATCGATGGCGGCGCGCTGGGTATCGAGGTCGAGTTCGCCGTGCAACGGGCACAGCAGGACCTCGGGCCGTTCAGCCAGCGCCTCCTGCAGGCTCTGGTGCACCCGGCGTATCTCGGCCTGGCCAGGCAGGAACACCAGCACGCTACCGGCCTGCTCGGCCAACGCCTGCAACACGCTGTCCACCACCCGTGGCTCGACGAACTCGCCCGGCTGGAAGGGGCGCCCCCAGCGGATATCCACCGGGTGCATACGGCCCTGGCTGCTGACCACCGGGGCATCGTCCAGCAACCGCGACAGGCGCTCCCCCTCCAGCGTCGCAGACATCAGCAGAATCTTCAGTGGCGGGTCGTCTCGCAGCAACTCGCGGCCGTTCAGGCTCAGCGCCAGGGCCAGGTCGGCGTCAAGGCTGCGCTCGTGGAACTCGTCGAAGATCAGCAGCCCCACCCCCTCCAGCGCCGGGTCGGCCTGCAGGCGGCGGGTGAGGATGCCTTCGGTCACCACCTCGATGCGGGTTTTTGGCCCGACCTTGCTGTCCAGCCGAATGCGGTAGCCAACCGTTTCGCCAACCTTCTCGCCCAGCTCGCTGGCCAGGCGCTCGGCCGCCGCCCGGGCCGCCAGGCGCCGAGGCTCGAGCATGAGAATGCTCTGCCCGGCCAGCCAGGGCTCGTTTAGCAGCGCCAACGGTACGCGGGTAGTCTTGCCGGCGCCGGGTGGCGCCTCGAGTACCGCTTCGTCACGGTTTTCCAAGGCCTGGCGCAAGGCGGGCAAGACAACATCGATCGGTAATGAAATCATGGTGGTCCTCGAACAATCCCGCGAGTATAACGGCGAACCCAGCCTGCTCTATCATGGTCTTAGCTTCAGGCGCAGGCGTTTCGCTTGCCCCTGCTGAACACCTTTTCGGAGATTCACATGCGCATCCCAACCCGCGTCATCGGTGGCGCCCTCATCGTCACTTTGCTGACCCAACTGACCGCCTGCGGCACCATTCTTTACCCGGAACGTCGCGGCCAGATCGGCGGCAAGATCGACCCTGTGGTTGCCGCAATGGATGCCATCGGCATCCTGTTCTATGTAATTCCGGGGCTGATCGCCTTCGGCATCGACTTCGCCACGGGCGCCATCTACTACTCGGGCGGGCGCAGCGCCCAGGTAGACCCTGTCAAATTGCGCGACGCCGTCGGCCCCGATGGCAAGGTCGACAACCTGAAGCTGCAAGCCATTCTCGAGAGCGAACTGGGCCAGCGCCTGCCGTTGAACGACCCACGGCTGATCCAGCAGCGCGGCAGCATCGAGCAACTTGCCACCCTGGGCCTGGTACCGGCGGCCTGAACCACAAGGACACCGATCACGGATGACCACCAACCCGGCTGAACACCAGCGCCTGCTGCGCCTGGCCACGCGCGCGTCCCTGGCGGTGGCCAGCATCCTGGTCCTGAGCAAGGCCCTGGCCTGGTGGCTGAGCGGCTCGGTGAGCCTGCTGGCTGGGCTGACCGACTCGGCACTGGACGCCGTCGCTTCGTTCCTCAACCTGCTCGCCGTGCACTATGCCCTGCGCCCGGCCGACGATGACCACCGTTACGGCCATGGCAAGGCCGAAGCCCTCGCCGGGATGGCACAGGCGCTGTTCATCGCGGTCAGTGCAGTGCTCATCGGGGTGCAGGCGGCCGAGCGCCTGCATACCCCGAAACCGTTGGGCGATACCAGCATCGGCATCGCGGTGATGGTGCTGTCGCTGGTGCTGACACTTGCCCTGCTGGCCTTGCAGTCCAAGGTCATCCACGTGACCGGCTCCACGGCGGTGCGCGCCGACTCCCTGCACTATCGTTCGGACCTGCTGCTCAATGGCAGCATTCTCCTGGCGTTGCTGCTGGCACGCTTTGGCTGGCCGCAACTGGATGCACTGTTCGGCCTGGGCATTGCCGCCTATATCCTGTGGAGCGCGCTGCAGATTGCCAGAGAGAGCACGGCCATCCTGATGGACAAGGAACTGCCCGCTGATGTGGGCGAGGCGATGGCCACGCTGGTGCTGGCCATCCCGGGCGTGAAAGGCGTGCACGACCTGCGTACGCGGGTGTCAGGCAACCAGTGGTTCGTGCAGTTGCACCTGGAACTGCCGGGGCAATTACCGCTGGATGAAGCGCATGGCTTGTGCGTCAAGGCGTCGGAAGTCATCCGTCAGCGCTATCCGCAGGCGGATGTAATGGTGCATGCCGACCCGGTGTGAACCTGCCGGCAATGCGGGCGGGGCAGGCAGCATGACGGGGTCAGTTGATGCTGTAGCCTCGGCCACTGAAGCAGGCTCCCAGCGCTCGCCGGTAGTTACCGGCCACATTGGCCGGCGGCGCATACGCCGCTGTCGCCGGGTCGAACCCTGACTGGCTGACCGCCCAGCGGTGGCACTGGTAACGATCCTGGTCCTGCTGCGCCTGACCCTGCCCACGCATCGGGTAAGCCGACACATCATAACCACCGTCCACAGGGGGCGACGCGATATCAAGCGGGTTGACCACCACATACTCGCGGCGGTCGGCCAGGTACTGGTAATAGGTGTCGGCCACCACGAAGAACAACGCCCCGCCCAGCCAGACTTCCCGCGCGTAGGGCGGCAGGTAATCGACCCGCATGCCGTAAGGCGGGGTCACCACGACATACCGGCCCGCCTGCGGACGGAACCAGTAGCCACCGGAGTAGAAATAGTCATCACCACGGTAGGGCACTTTGCAGTAACGTTCCGGGAAATGATCGAGGGTGTGCCCAGGGCGGTACTGCGGCCCAGGCCCCCAGCCATTGCCATGGCCATCCGGGCGTCCCTGCCAGTCGCCGCCGGGACGTTGCCCCGGGCCACCGGCTTGCCAGTAGCGGTTATCACCATGACGACGCGGAATGTCCTGGTAGTAACCTTGGCGTGGCGGTTGCGTCTGTTGCACTTCGTCGCGCGAATTGAGCGCACGAGCAGGCGTTTCGCCCGGCCCTTCGGCCATGGCCGCGAAGCTGATGCCCACCGCAAACACACCTACACCTGCCAACTGCCAGATGCGCGACTTCATGGTATTCCTCTCGGTAAAAAACGGCGCCGGCAACCAGTCTACCGCGCCCATCACGCGGGCCAATGAAATTTCACGGGCATGAAAAAAGGGAGGCCGCAGGGCCTCCCTTCAGAAATTGTCGTCCGTGCTCGGCACTTGTGGCGCCGGCTCACCTCACACCGTCTTCTGGAAGGCGTGTAGCCCGGGGGCCTGGCGGATCCTGTTGGATGGCTGGCCGCGACCGCCCGCCTGGGGCGCGTCGCCGTGGACTGATGTCCGGGCAGTGATTCTGTTGATAAAGATACCGGACAGGGTGCGACAGCGGATTGCGAAGATTGCTCGGATAAATAGCACTTGCGCAATTTTTCGCCCCGGATTGATAATTCGCCGCAATCGGAACAGAAAAGGCATTAAGCATGAGCAAACTTGACCGCTACGACCTGAGCATCCTCGCCGAATTGCAGCGCGATGCGCGCATTTCCAACCAGGAACTGGCCGAACGCATCGGCCTGTCGCCATCGCCATGCTCGCGTCGGGTCAAGCAGCTGGAGGACGATGGCTACATCTCGCGCCAGGTGGCCCTGCTCGACCGCAAGAAACTCGGCCTGAGCCTGACCGCCTACGTGCTGATCGGCATGGACCGCCACACCCCGGAGCGCTTCGAAACCTTCGAGGCAGCCATCCGCAACCTGCCACAGGTACTCGAATGCAGCCTGGTGACCGGGATGGATGCCGACTACCAGCTGAAGGTGGTGGTGCCGGACATGGACCACTATCAGAAGCTCCTGTTGGGCAGCCTGACCCGTATCGAAGGCGTCACCAGCGTACGCTCGAGCTTCGTGCTCAACCAGGTGCTGGCCAGCACCGAGCTGCCGTTGACCCACCTGCGCTGAACGTTCACGCCAGCCGGCGTATACTCGGCTGCTCAGCCTGCCTGGAGAACACTGATGGATCCCGCCGTATTCGAAGAGTGGATGATGATCATCCTGGTCACCGTGCTGATCGCTTTCATGGGCTTCATCGTCTGGGACCTGGCGAAGAAGTCCAAGGCAGGCAGGTTCGGTACGTTGATCCTGTTCTTCGTGCTGGGGCTGGGGGTGTTGGCCTTTATCATCAAGAGCGTGGTGGTGGGGTTTCTCGAAGGGGTGTAGGGCTGGAGGAAGCCGGGAGCGCAAAGCGGCCCCGCTAACGCGGCAACTTTGCCGGGACTTCGCGCCAGCAGCCCTGCTCCAGCCCATCCAGCGCCCAATCGCCGATCCGCACCCGCACCAGGCGCAAGGTCGGCAACCCTACCGCCGCCGTCATCCGCCGCACCTGGCGGTTACGTCCCTCGCGGATCACCAGCTCCAGCCAGCTGGTCGGCACGCTCTTGCGAAAGCGCACCGGCGGGTTGCGCGGCCATAGCTCGGGCGCTTCCAGGCAGCGCGCCTCGGCCGGCAAGGTCGGCCCGTCATTCAGCGCCACGCCGTCACGCAAGCGCTGCAACTGCTCCTCGCTCGGCTGCCCTTCCACCTGCACCCAATAGGTCTTGGCCAGCTTGTGCTTCGGGTCGGCGATGCGCGCCTGCAGGCCACCGTCGTTGGTCAGCAGCAACAAGCCCTCGCTGTCGCGGTCCAGGCGCCCGGCCGGGTACACACCGGGGATGTCGATGAAGTCCTTGAGCGTCGCACGTCCGTCGCCGTCGCTGAATTGGGTCAGTACATCGAACGGTTTGTTGAACAGGATCAGGCGTGGCTCGGCCGGGGGCGCCTTGGGCTGGCGACGCGGGCCGGTGGCAGGCCGCGCCTGGGGGCGGCGCGGCTTGGAACGGGGGGGCAGTGACATGGGGCCTCAGCGGAACGGCGGCTCATCGAAACTGCGCAGTTTACGCGAGTGCAGCGAGTTGAGCTCGGTACGCAGCAGGTCGAGCGCGGCAATGCCGATCTTCAGGTGCTGGCTGACCGCCCGGTTGTAGAACGCGTTGGCCGAACCCGGCAGCTTGATTTCGCTGTGCAGCGGCTTGTCGGAAACACACAGCAAGGTGCCGTATGGCACGCGCAAGCGGTAACCCTGGGCGGCAATGGTGCCGCTTTCCATGTCTACCGCCACGGCCCGCGACAGGTTGATCAGCGGCCGCTCCTGAGCCCAGCGCAGTTCCCAGTTGCGGTCGTCGTAGGTCAGCACGGTGCCGGTACGCAAACGCTTCTTCAGCTGTTCGCCACGCTCGCCGGTGACCTGCGCCGCGGCTTCCTGCAAGGCCAGTTGCACCTCGGCCAACGCCGGAATCGGAATGTTCGGTGGCACCACCCGGTCGAGGATGCCATCACGGCGCATGTAGGCGTGTGCCAGCACATAGTCGCCGATGGTCTGCGACTGCCGCAGGCCGCCGCAGTGGCCGATCATCAACCAGCAGTGCGGGCGCAGCACGGCCAGGTGGTCGGTGATGTTCTTGGCATTGGACGGGCCGACGCCAATGTTGACCAGGGTGACACCATCGCCGTCAGCGGCGATCAGGTGGTAGGCCGGCATCTGGTAGCGGTGCCACACGACACTGGCCACCAGGGCCTGGGTTTCACCGTGGTCCATGCCTTTTTCGATCACCACGTTGCCCGGCAGGACCATGCGCACGAAGCGCGGGTCGTCACGCAGCTGGTCAAGCCCGTGGCTGATGAACTGGTCGACATAGCGGTGGTAGTTGGTCAGCAGGATCCACGGCTGCACGTGGCGCCAGTCGCTACCGGTGTAGTGCACCAGGCGGCGCAGCGAGAAGTCGACCCGCGCAGCATCGAACAGCGCCAGCGGCAGGGTATCGGCGCCACCCCAGTCGTACAGGCCGTCGGCAATATTATCGGTGGCCGCCGACAGGTCGGTGCTGGGGAATACCCGCGCCAACTGGGCGGCGGTAATGCCGCTGCCGGCCAGCTCGTCACCCTGGTCGACGACGTAGGGGTAAGGGATGTTCTGCTCGCTGACGCCGACCTCTACCGTCACCGTGTAGTCGTGCATCAGCGGGCGCAGCTGCTCCAGCAGATAGGCACGGAACGCGGCCGGCTGGGTGATGGTGACGCTGTAGGTACCGGCTACCTGCACCTTGGCATAGGCCCGCGTGGTGGCGGCGACTTCACCGTGGCTGTAGTAGGTCAGGCGTAGCGCGGGGTAGCGGAACAGGTCGCGCGCTTCGGCGTCCGGCTCGGTACGGTCCTTCAGGTAACGCTTGAGGGCCTGGCTGAGGGCCCCGGTGGCCTGGTCATGCAAGGCCGCCAGACGGTCGACGGCCTGTTCGGGGGTATCAACGACTACAAACGCTTGGCTCACACTGTGCTTCCTGTCTGGACATGCCTGTAAACCATCTTGCCTGCCTTCGTGGCTAAATACACCCCCATTGATCGGTGTTGATCAGCGGGCCAGCGCAAGACTGGTGATACGGGCCTCGCCAGCTCAGTTGCTCCAGGCTGGCGTGGCCCGCGTCACCAGAGCCTGCACATTCACCCCGCGCGGCAAGGCGCCGTAAACCCGGCCACCGCCGGTCAAGCGGCTGTCGATGAACGCATCACTCACTACCGCATTCCCTGCCTCCAGCAACAGCTTGGCCTGCAGCGCCAGGGCAATGTCCTCGGTCAGTTGCCGCGCGCGATATTGCAGGTCGCCGGTGTCGGCAAACGCGCCCTTGAGGTTGCCGATATGCGCAGCCAGACGCGGGTCGCCGTGACCGTCGCCCAATTCGGCGAACAACGCATCGAGCACACCTGGCTCCTTCGACAACGCACGCAGCACATCCAGGCACTGCACGTTGCCCGAACCTTCCCAGGTCGAGTTGACCGGCGCCTCGCGGTACAGCCGTGGCAGGATGCTGTCCTCTACATAACCGGCGCCGCCCATGCATTCGGCAGCCTCGTTGATCATGGCTGGCGCACGTTTGCAGATCCAGTACTTGCCCACCGCTGTCACCAGGCGGGCGAAATGCGCCTGCTGCGGGTCGTCCAGCTGTTCCAGCGCCTGCCCCATGCGCAGGCTCAAGGCCAGTGCCGCCTCGCTTTCCAGAGCCAGGTCAGCCAGCACGTTCTGCATCAATGGCTGCTCGTTCAGCACCCGCCCGCCAACCTTGCGGTGCGCGCAGTGGTGGGCCGCCTGGGTCAACGCCTGGCGCATCAGGGCACTGGAGCCGACCATGCAGTCGAAGCGGGTCATGGCCACCATTTCGATGATGGTCGGCACGCCCCGCCCTTCTTCCCCGACCATCCACGCCAGGGCGCCGCGGAACTCCACCTCGCTGGAGGCATTGGAGTGGTTGCCCAGCTTGTTCTTCAAGCGCTGGATATAGAACTGGTTGCGGCTGTCGTCCGGACGGTGGCGCGGCAGCAGGAAGCAGCTCAGGCCTTTCTCGGTCTGCGCCAGGGTCAGGAAGGCATCGCACATCGGCGCCGAACAGAACCACTTGTGCCCGACCAGCTCGTAAGGTTGTCCAGGGCCGGGGCTGCCGACCGGGTAGGCACGGGTAGTGTTGGCGCGCACATCGGTGCCGCCCTGCTTCTCGGTCATGGCCATGCCAAGGGTAACGCCAGCCTTGTGCCGGTCGCCGACATTGCGTGGGTCGTATTCGCGGGCGAGGATCTTCGGCAGCCAGTATTCGGCCAGCTCCGGTTGCAGCCTGAGGGCCGGTACCGCGGCGAAGGTCATGGTCAGCGGGCAGCCGGTACCGGCTTCGGCCTGGCTATGCAGGTAGGTCATCGACGCTCGGGCCACGTGGGCACCGGGGCGAGGTTCGGCCCAGGGCAACGATGGCAGCCCGTGTTCGACGGCGGTGCGCATCAGTTCGTGATAGGCGGGGTGGAACTCCACCAGGTCGATACGGTGGCCGAAGCGGTCGTGGCTGCTGAATGCCGGCTTGTGCGCATTGGCCAGGAAGCCTGCGGCCATCAGCGGCCCCCCGGCCAGGGCACCATAGGCGTCAATCCGCGCTTCGGCCCAGTCGGCCCCGAAACGCCGTGACCACTCCTGCAGCGGCAGGTCGAGGCGGTAGAGGTTCGCGCCATCGAGCGGCGGCGGCTGGTTGATGACTTCGTGGGTTTCAGCGTACTGGTGCAGGTTCATTGGAAGCTCCTGGATCCGGGCAGGCATGAAAGGCCCAGTGAAGCATTCCGCGGGTGGCTCTGAAAGTGACAAATGTGACTAAACGCGCCGCAGTGAGTACAAGGGGATTACAGGCATCGGAGGGGCGCCAAGAGAAGAATAGATTCCAGGCACATCGCCCCCTGGCGGCAAAAGATGCAACCAGACGGCGATGGCAACTTGACTTAACGCGTGTTAAACATATTCCCACTGCAAGTAACTGATTCTCAGAGTCGTGAGTCCGGGACAATAAAACCTAAGAGCAAACGCCTTATGAATCTCCCAAGCCTGCGCACCGACCGGTGCTGTCATCGTATAGATTTGCCTATCGGGAGTGTGCATTTCCTGTTTGTCAGTTCCTTTTTCCCAATTCAACTGAACATGATGCGGAAGTTCCCCAAGCACCTCAACTTCAAATTTCACCTGGAGCGGCTTTTCGAGCGTCGAGTCAATACCGCTTAACAGGAACCAAAGTTGGTCCTCACGCGGATCCCACCAATTGGTCCATTGAAGGACATTCCCCACAGTTGGTTCACCACTGTATACAACTTGGGGGACTGGTTTTCTGTCCTCCTTGGAGATAGGCCGGAGAATCCATCCGTCAAGCAATGTATCCTTTTCACTGTCATACACTGTCCCAGCTGCTACGTTTTTAAAATCCGTATTACCAGACATTACGACATTCCTCGCAGAGTTAGGCATGAGTTAGATGCACGACCGCCGAGCCGAAACTGGCGCGTGTTAAACATATTCCCAGCGCAAACAGCCGATTTTCATAACCGAACGATTGTCATTCTCAACCCTGAGAACAAATGCCCCATACTTCTCCGAAACGCGTGCACCGTTCGGTGCTTTCAACGTGAAGCTTAGTTTGTTGGAAATTAAAACTTCCTCTTTGGCGAATCCCCCTTCCCAATGCAAATAAACAGCGTCCGGAGCTTTCCCTGACGTTTCCAGGTCAAATGTCACCTTGAGCGACTGTGTAAGGTGCGAGCCAACACCACTTAAGAGGAACCAAAGATCGACCTTATCTTGATCCCCCGAATTGTCCCACTGAAGGACATTCCCCACATCTGGGTCACCACTGAATACAACTTGGGGGTTTGGATGTTTTTCGCTTGTGAAGGTAGGCCGGAGAATCCATCCGTCGAGCGGTGTATCTTCTCTACCGTCATACCGTGTTCCAGCTTTTACTTGTTTAAAATCCTGCTCACCAGACATACGACATCCCTCGCAGAGTTAGGCATGCATTAGATGCAAGACCGCCGAGACGAAACATTTCCGAAATATTACCCGTCACTGACGTGTTCGCGCCGCTAACAAGATTATCCTGATGCGTACACTGAACACGGCACAGTGTCACTAAGGTAGAAAGACTGCACAACTGGTAAAAATGCTAGTTTTTCAAGCACACGAGATCACTGCAGAAGCGGCCGCGACTGCCATCACCAAAGCTGTGCCTTCAGAATCGTCCAGCCCGTGAAATCGCCGGGTCCGGCGGCATCTGCACCTGGGCAATCGCCATGGTCAAGGTCAGCTCGAAACGGCTGCCCAGGCCCCTTGTCGATTCATGGGACAGCCTGCCGCCAAGCAACTCTGCCAGTTGCCGGCAGATCGACAAGCCGATCCCGAGCCCGCCATAGCGCCGGGTCATCGAGCCATCTACCTGGAAGAAGCGCTGGTAGAGGATCGCCTGGTCCAGATCATCGAACCCGATGCCGCTGTCGCTGGTGGTGAAGGTCAACGCCAGACTGTCCGGCCCAAGCCGACGACCGCGAACCTGCACCATCACCCCGCCGTGGTGGGTGAATTTCAGGCCGTTGTCCACCAGGCAGCCCAGGCAGCGGGCCACTTTCTGCGCATCGCCCAGCAACTGGTCCGGCAACTCGGCAGGGATGTCCAGGCTCAGGTACAAGCCCTTGCCCAGGGCCGTTCCGGCATAGCTGGCACGCAGGTCCTGCAGCGTGCGCCGCAGACTGAACGGCAGGGCCTGCAGGCGCATGCGACCGGCCTGCAGTTCGGTCAAGGTGAGAATGTCGTCGACCATGTCCATCATGTCCTGGGCCGAGCCGACCGCGGTGCGGTGGTACTGGGCCATCTCGGCACTCATGGGCAGTGTGTGCATCAGTTCCAACGAGCCGATCACGCCATTCATCGGTGTGCGCAGTTCATGGGTAACCGTGGCGAGGAACTCATCCTTCAGGTGATTGCTCCTGGCCAGTTGCTGGTTCATCTGCTCCAACGCCTCGCCGGTATCACGCAGGGTTTGCGCCTGCTGTTCGCGCATGCTGTTGATGCGGTCGGCCAGCGCCAGCGACAGCAACGCCACTTCCAGTGCCGACCCCAGTTGGCTGGAATACATGGTGATGAACAGGTTGGGCAGGTAACCCAGCACCATCAGGGTATTGACCAGCCCGCCGAGCAGAAACGCCGTCCAGGCGATGATGAACCAGCGCGCCACGCGCAGGCCACGCACCCAGGCATACAACCCGGCGGCAAAGATGCTCACGGTGAACAGCAAGGCCAGCACGGTGGCCATGCGCAAGGCGATGCCGTAGCGCATGCTCACCGACAACACCATCACCAGCACGCCACCGAGCATCAACAACTGCAGCAGGCGGTCGAAGCTACGGCTGATCTTGCCCAGTTGCAGGAAGTGACGCGCGAACTGGCAACCGAACAGGCCCGCAGCGCCAATGAACAGCGGCGTTGCGGCGTTGGCCCACCACGGGCTGTCCGGCCAGAAGTAGGAAACGCCCGCACCGTTCACCGACACCTGATACAAGCCGAACGAGGCAATGTAGAGGATATAGTAGAGGTAACTGACGTCCCGCACGCTGAGGTAGATGAACAGGTTGTACACCAGCATCACCAGCAGCACGCCGTAGATCATGCCCAGCACGTACAAGCGGGTGGGCTGGTCTTCCATATAGGCTTCGGCCGACCACAGCGACAGCGGCGCCTGCAGCGAACCCTGGCTGTGCAGGCGCAGGTAGGCGGTAGTCGATTGGCCGGGCTTGAGCGGCAGTTCGAACAGGTAGTTGTTCTGGCGGATCTGCCGGCTGTCGTAGGGCAAGGCATCGCCGGTGCGCTGGGCCAGGCGGAACTGACCATCGCTGCCCGGCAGGTACAGCTCGAGGTGGTCCATCGGTGGATAGGCCAGCTCCAGCAGCCACTGGCGCGGCAGGGCGTCGGCCGAGGCGACATAGCGCAGGTCGATCTTGAGCCAGAACACCGAAGTCGAGTAGCCGGCGTTCAATACATCGGCATGGTGGGTGCGAAAGCGGCTGGCGAAAACGGGCGCACTGACCTGAGCGATGCTCGCGCTGCCCTCACGGTCTTCGTACACCTGCATGACCTTGCCCAAAGGAAGGTGCCGGGTTTGTGCGTCGAAGTCGACGGCGCCGGCCAACATGGGCAGCAAGCCCAGAAGCAAAATCAGCAAATTACGCATACAGCCCCAGCATGGCCTGCTCGGTCGCGTCGCGATGGCCTCCCTTCCTTTTGAGACGACGAAATCCGGCAAAGCCCGTTTATCGAGTTATCCGAGCACTCTAGCATAGCTTTCCATGCCAGCAACGAGCCACCTTCAACTTGACGGAAACGGCTCTATATCAATGCTTTCAGATGAACACAGAATACAATTCTGACCATTAGGCCAGCAAAACCGGTTTGTAGGACGATCCGCCCAAACAGGATTGGTGGTAAGCTCGCCGACCATGAATATCTACAGCTCCCGCCCCGTTGTCCTCTGTCTCTCCGGCCACGACCCCAGTGGCGGCGCCGGCCTGCAGGCAGATATCGAAGCCCTGCTCGCCCAAGGCTGTCATGCCGCGCCCGCGGTGACTGCCCTGACCGTGCAGGATACCGTCAACGTTTCCGACTTCCGCGTGCTCGACCGCGAGTGGGTGCTGGCCCAGGCCAACGCCGTGCTGGCCGACTCCACGGTAGCCGCCGTCAAGCTGGGCATGCTCGGCTCGATCGAGATGGTCGACACCGTCGCCGAACTGCTGGCCGCGCACCCGCACCTGCCGCTGGTCTGCGACCCGGTGCTGCGGGCCGGTGGTGGTGGCCGTCTGGGCAAGGACGAAGTGGGCTACGCCCTGCGTGAGCGCCTGCTGCCGCTGGCGACCATCGCCACGCCGAACCTGCCTGAAGCGCGCATCCTCGCCGAGCTGCCCGAGGGCAGCGCCGATGAGTGTGCCGAGAAACTGTTGCCGTTCTGTAGACACCTGCTGATTACCGGCGGTCACGGCGACGAGGACGAAATTCACAACCGCCTGTACAGCCGCGACGGCCAGCGCCATACCTGGACCTGCCAGCGCCTGCCGGGCAGCTATCATGGCTCCGGCTGCACCCTGGCCAGCGCCCTGGCCGGGCGCCTGGCCCTGGGCGAACAACTGGACAGCGCCGTGCGCAGCGCCCTGGACTACACCTGGCGCACCTTGCGTGACGCCGAGCAGCTGGGCAAAGGCCAGTTCGTGCCGCGTCGCCTGCCGCTGGATTTCTGCTCCTGATACGAGGCCTTCAATGAAGCTACGCGGTCTGTACGCCATCACCGACAGCCAGCTCCTCGCCGGCCGTTTCTTTTCGCATGTCGAAGCGGCGCTGGAAGGCGGCGTGTGCCTGCTGCAGTACCGCGACAAGAGCGATGACGCAGCCCGGCGCCTGCGCGAAGCCGAGGGGCTGATGAAGCTCTGCGAGCGCTACGGCACCCAGCTGATCATCAATGACGACGCTGAACTGGCCGCGCGCCTGGGCGTCGGCGTGCACCTGGGCCAGACCGACGGCCCGCTGACCCCGGCTCGCGCGTTGCTCGGCCGCCAGGCGATCATCGGTTCCACCTGCCACGCCAACCTGGACCTGGCCGTCCAGGCTGCCCGCGAAGGTGCCAGCTACGTAGCCTTCGGCCGGTTCTTCAATTCCGTCACCAAACCGGGCGCCCCCGCTGCCAACATCGAACTGCTGGCGCAGGCCCGTGCCCAGGTGAAACTGCCGATCGCGGTGATCGGTGGCATTACCCTCGACAACGCTGCCCCGCTGGTTGCCCATGGTGCCGACCTGCTGGCGGTGATCCACGGCCTGTTCGGTGCCGACAGCGCGCAGGAAGTCACCCGCCGCGCCCGCGCCTTCAACGCCTTGTTCGCATCCTGATTCGAGAGAACCTTCCCCATGTCCCGTTCCGAAGCCCTGTTCGCCCAAGCCCAGAAGCACATCCCCGGTGGCGTCAACTCGCCGGTCCGCGCTTTCCGGAGCGTTGGCGGCACGCCGCTGTTCTTCAAGCATGCCGAAGGCGCCTACGTCGTTGACGAGGACGACAAGCGCTACGTCGACTACGTCGGCTCGTGGGGCCCGATGATCCTCGGCCACGGTCACCCGCAGGTACTGGAGTCGGTACGCAAGCAGCTGGAGCACGGCCTGTCCTATGGCGCGCCGACCGCCATGGAAACCGAAATGGCCGACCTGGTCTGCTCGCTGGTGCCATCGATGGAAATGGTGCGCATGGTCAGCTCCGGCACCGAAGCCACCATGAGCGCCATCCGCCTGGCCCGTGGCTACACCGGCCGGGACGCCATCATCAAGTTCGAAGGCTGCTACCACGGCCACTCCGACAGCCTGCTGGTAAAAGCCGGTTCCGGCCTGCTGACCCAGGGCGTGCCGAGCTCGGCTGGCGTACCGGCGGACTTCGCCAAGCACACCCTGACCCTGCCATTCAACGACATCGCCGCCGTCGAGAAGACCCTGGCAGAAGTCGGCCAGACCGTGGCCTGCATCATCGTCGAGCCGGTGGCCGGCAACATGAACTGCGTCCCGCCGGCGCCCGGTTTCCTCGAAGGCCTGCGTGAGCAGTGCGACAAGCACGGCGTGGTACTGATCTTCGACGAAGTGATGACCGGTTTCCGCGTTTCCCTGGGTGGCGCGCAGGGCCACTACGGCATCAAGCCGGACCTGTCGACCTTCGGCAAGATCGTCGGCGGCGGCATGCCGGTCGGCTGCTTCGGCGGCAAGCGCGAAATCATGGGCTGCATCGCCCCGCTCGGCCCGGTCTACCAGGCCGGCACCCTGTCGGGCAACCCGTTGGCCATGGCCGCCGGCCTGACCACCCTGAAGCTGATCAGCCGCCCAGGCTTCCACGCCGAGCTGACCGACTACACCAGCCGCATGCTCGACGGCCTGCAACAGCGCGCCGATGCTGCTGGCGTGCCGTTCGTCACCACCCAGGCTGGTGGCATGTTCGGCCTGTACTTCAGCGGCGCCGACGACATCGTTACCTTCGACGACGTGATGGCCAGCGATGCCGAGCGCTTCAAGCGCTTCTTCCACCTGATGCTCGACGGTGGCGTGTACCTGGCACCGAGCGCATTCGAGGCGGGCTTCACCTCCATCGCCCATGGTGACAAGGAGCTGCAGATCACCCTGGATGCGGCGGAAAAGGCTTTTGCAGCGCTGAAGTAACGCGCTGCACCGTGTTTTTGTGGGAGCGGCCTTGTGTCGCGAAAGGGCCGCAAAGCGGCCCCGGGCTTCAGCAGTAATGCACCGATTGCCGGGGCTGCTTCGCAGCCCTTTGGCGACACAAGGCCGCTCCCACAGAGGCCGGTACAGGCAATAAGCCCCCCGGCACAATCAGCTGACTTCCCCAACCAAGCAGAAAATCGAGTAAAACTTTGTAAGGTTGGCGCTGCTTATCCCATAATGTGCCACCAGAGACATTGGCCGCAGCTTTGCAGAGGTAAGTCGATCCCCATGAACCGCACCGGCCGCGCCCTGACCCTGGGCTGCCTGTTGCTTCTTCAGCCCCTGCTGGCCCTGGCAGAGGGCGGTAACTCGTTGCTGATTCCGGCGACGGGCCGCTGCACCTTGAACGTGCAGCCTGAAGACCTGGCAAACGCCCTGAAGGCCTGCGAACAGACGGCGACGGCGGGGGACGCCCAGGCGCAGTTCGAACTCGGCGACTACTACTACTCGCAAACCCCGAAAAACCTCGACAAAGCCCTGGACTGGTTGCAGAAGGCCTCGCTGCAAGGCCATGCCGAAGCCCAGTACCGCCTGGGTGCCATGTTCTACCGTGGCGAAGGGGTCAAGGCCAACAACGTGCAGGCTTACATCCTGTTGAAGATGGCCGCGGTCAACGGCGCCGAGGATGCGCTGGACATGGCTGACGAAGTGACCGAGAAAATGCCCCGCGACGAGCTGGAGCATGCCACCCAGGTGCTCGGCCAGATCTTCCGCAAATACTTGCTGGAACTGCAGAACGCCGAAGGGCGCACACCGTTCTCGCCACTTCCCTGAAAGTCACTTCTCCGGCATCGGCATGGGGAACGGCATCACGTTGCCGCCGCCCTTGGCTTCGCTGATCTTGGCGGTGCCCAGGCGCTCCACCTCATCGATGCGCACGATCGAATGCAGCGGCACGAAACTGCGGATTACCCCGTCGAACTGGCTCTTGAGCTTTTCTTCGCTCGGGTCCACCACCAGCTGCGAGCGCTCGCCGAAGACGAACTCCTCGATTTCCAGGAAGCCCCACAGGTCGCTCTGGTAGATCTGCTTGGCATACATCTCGAAGACCTGCCCCTGGTTGAGGAAGATCACCTTGTAAATGGCGGGTTCGCGTTTGCTCATGTTTGGCGGGATAACACATGCGTAGGAAAAGGCGGGCATCATACCTGTACCGGCCCCTTCGCGGGCAAGCCCGCTCCCACAGGTATTGCACCCACCTTCGAAGCGGTGCGGTACCTGTGGGAGCGGGCGGGCCCGCGAAGAGGCCGGAACAGGCCGTACATACCGTTGGACGTTTCAGTGCTTTCGCCACTGCCATTCAAGGGTTATTCTTGAGTTCACCTTCATTGCCGTCGAGCGGCTAAAAACGACCTTGAACGCACCCATACAACCCCATCGTTTCATCCTCGAACCTTTCGAGGCCCACCGTTTCGCCAACCTGTGCGGCCAGTTCGACGAGCACTTGCGCCTGATCGAACAGCGCCTGGCCATCGAGATCCGCAACCGCGGCAATCAGTTCGAACTGATCGGCGAACCCAAGACCACCTCCGCCGCCGAGCAGCTGCTGCGCCGTCTCTACCGCGAAACCAAGGCCACCGAGCTGTCGCCGGAAACCGTGCACCTGTACCTGCAGGAATCGGCCGTCGAAAACATCGACAATCCGGCAGTCAACGAGGTCAGCGTGTCGCTGCGCACGCGCAAGGGCAATATCCGCCCGCGCGGTGTCAACCAGCAGCGCTACGTCAAGGAAATCCTGGCTAACGACATCAACTTCGGCATCGGCCCGGCCGGTACCGGCAAGACCTACCTGGCCGTGGCCTGCGCCGTCGACGCGCTGGAACGTGAACAGGTGCGCCGCATCCTGCTGGTACGCCCGGCGGTCGAGGCCGGCGAAAAGCTCGGCTTCCTGCCCGGCGACCTGGCCCAGAAGATCGACCCGTACCTGCGCCCGCTGTACGATGCCCTGTACGAAATGCTCGGCTTCGAACACGTGGCCAAGCTGATCGAGCGCCAGGTGATCGAGATCGCCCCGCTGGCCTACATGCGTGGCCGCACCCTGAACAACAGCTTCATCATCCTCGACGAAAGCCAGAACACCACGCTGGAGCAGATGAAGATGTTCCTCACCCGTATCGGCTTCGGCTCCACGGCGGTCATTACCGGTGACATCACCCAGGTCGACCTGCCGCGTGGCACCAAGTCGGGCCTGGCCCATGTCATCGAAGTGTTGAAGGACGTTCCGGGAATCAGCTTCACCCACTTCCAGCCCAAAGACGTGGTTCGTCACCCACTGGTGCAGCGCATTGTCGAAGCCTACGACCGCTTCGATGCCCGCCAGGCCAAGCCCGAGGCGCCCGGCAAAGATGCTTGAACTCGACATTCAACGGGCCACGGATGCTGCCGCCCCGGATGACATCGCTTTCCGCCGCTGGTGCGAACTGGCCCTGCGCCAGCGCAGCGCCGACTCGGAAATGACCATTCGCCTGGTCGACGAAGCCGAAGGGCGTGAACTGAACCACACCTACCGGCACAAGGACTACGCGACCAACGTGCTGTCGTTCCCGGCCGACGTCCCTGACGACCTGCTCGATATCCCGTTGCTGGGCGACCTGGTGATCTGCGTGCCGGTGGTCGAGCGCGAAGCGGCCGAACAAGGCAAGTCGCTCGAGGCGCACTGGGCTCACCTGGTTATCCATGGCTGCCTGCACCTGCTCGGCTACGACCACATCGAGGATGAGGAAGCCGAGGAGATGGAAGGCCTGGAACGGGAATTGCTGGCAGAACTGGGTCACCCCGACCCTTACGCCGACGATGAAACCGACTCAATCACACACTGATACACGAAGGATCACGAGAACCGCCATGAGCGAAGATCGATCGAGCAACGGGCAGAAGTCCTGGCTGGGTAAACTGACCCAGGCTTTTGCCCATGAGCCGAAAAACCGCCAGGAGCTGCTTGAGCTGCTGCGCGAAGCCCATCAGAACAAATTACTGGACAGCGAAGCGCTGACCATCGTCGAAGGCGCCATCCAGGTCGCCGACCTGCAGGTGCGGGACATCATGGTGCCGCGTTCGCAGATGATCAGCATCAAGGCCAGTCAGTCGCCACGCGAGTTCCTGCCGGCAGTGATCGACGCTGCGCACTCGCGCTACCCGGTGATCGGCGAAAGCCATGATGATGTGCTGGGGATCCTGCTCGCCAAGGACCTGCTGCCGCTGATCCTCAAGGAGAACGGTGACAGCTTCAATATCAAGGACCTGCTGCGCCCGGCCACCTTCGTGCCCGAGTCCAAGCGCCTGAACGTGCTACTGCGCGAATTCCGCGCCAACCACAACCACATGGCCATCGTCATCGACGAGTACGGCGGCGTGGCTGGCCTGGTCACCATCGAAGACGTGCTGGAACAGATCGTCGGCGACATCGAGGACGAGCATGACGTCGAGGAAGACAGCTACATCAAGCCACTGCCAAGCGGCGACTTCCTGATCAAGGCACTGACCCCGATCGAGAACTTCAACGAGTTCTTCGACAGCGAATTCTCCGATGACGAGTTCGACACGGTGGGCGGCCTGGTGATGAGCGCCTTCGGCCACCTGCCCAAGCGCAACGAAACCACCGAGATCGGGCCCTACAAGTTCCGTATTCTCAACGCCGACAGCCGGCGGATACACTTGCTGCGCCTGACACCGATCACCCGTTAAGGACGAACATGCGTTGGATCACCCGCCCCGGCTGGCCCGGTAACCTGCTGGCCCTGGCGGCCGGCGCTTCGACCCTCCTGGCCCTGGCGCCATTCGACATCTGGCCGTTGGCCTTGCTGTCCATCGCCGTGCTCTACCTTGGCCTGCGCGAGCTCAGCCCGCGCCAGGCCATGTGGCGTGGCTGGTGGTTCGGCTTCGGCCTGTATGGCGCCGGTACCTGGTGGATCTACGTCAGCATGAACACCTACGGCGGCGCCTCGCCGTTGCTGGCGATCCTGCTGCTGTTGGCGTTCTTCGCCGCCCTGGCCTGGTTCTTTGCCCTGCCCACCTGGCTGTGGGCACGCTGGTTGCGGCGCACTGAAGCGCCCCTGGCCGACGCCCTGTGCTTCGCCGCCCTGTGGCTGCTGCAAGAAGCCTTCCGCGGCTGGTTCCTGACCGGTTTCCCCTGGCTCTACGCCGGTTACAGCCAGCTGGACGGCCCGCTGGCCGGCCTGGCCCCGCTCGGCGGTGTCTGGCTGATCTCCTTCGCCCTGGCCCTGAGCGCCGCCCTGCTGTGCAACCTGCACCGCCTGCGCACGCGCCCCTCGTTCCTGGCCGTGGCCTGCCTGCTGTTGCTGGCGCCATGGGTGCTGGGCCTGGCGCTCAAGGGCCATGCCTGGACCAAACCGGCAGGCGAGCCGCTGAAGGTCGCGGCCATCCAGGGCAACGTCGCGCAGGAACTGAAATGGGACCCGGCGCACATCGATGCGCAACTGGCGCTATACCGTGACCTGAGCTTCAGTTCCCGGCCGGTGGACCTGCTGGTCTGGCCGGAAACTGCCGTACCGGTGCTCAAGGACCAGGCCCAGGGCTACATCGACGTGATGGGCCGCTTCGCCGCCGGGCGGAATTCGGCATTGATCACCGGTGTGCCGGTGCGTGAGGTCGTGCATCACCAGCGTCGCTATTACAACGGCATCACCGTCACCGGTGAAGGCGATGGCACCTACCTCAAGCAGAAGCTGGTGCCGTTTGGCGAGTACGTGCCGCTGCAGGACATGCTGCGTGGCTTGATCGAGTTCTTCAACCTGCCCATGTCGGACTTCGCCCGCGGGCCGGAAGACCAGCCGCTATTGCAGGCAAAGGGCTATCAGATCGCGCCTTACATTTGCTATGAGGTGGTCTATCCCGAGTTCGCCGCCAGCCTGGCTGCCCGCAGCGAGCTGCTGCTGACCATCAGCAACGACACCTGGTTCGGCACCTCGATCGGCCCGTTGCAACACCTGCAGATGGCCCAGATGCGTGCACTGGAGGCCGGGCGCTGGATGATCCGCGCCACCAACAACGGCGTGACTGCGCTGATCGACCCGTTTGGCCGCATTACCACCCAGGTTCCGCAGTTCCAGCAGGCGGTGCTGTATGGCGAGGTGGTGCCGATGCAGCAACTGACGCCGTACCTGCAATGGCGCTCGTGGCCGCTGGCGATCGTCTGTGCAGTGCTGCTGGGTTGGGCGTTGCTGGCGGGGCGCATTGCCAGGACCGTTTGAGTTTTCCTGTACTGGCCTCTTCGCGGGTGAACCCGCTCACACAGGGACCGCACAAGCCCATGGCCTGCGGTGTACCTGTGGGAGCGGGTTCACCCGCGAAGAGGCCGGCACAGGCAACACAAGGCTCAGTAGAACAGCCGATACCCCACTAACCCCGCGACTTCATTGAGCAACTGTCCGCTTTGCCACAGCGCCCGGCTTTCCGGCAGCAACCCGGCAAACGGCCGCGCATGATCACGCCCGAGGAACCCGACCGGCGCCGGTACCACCTGGAACCCCGCCTGCTCGAAACTCCAGCGCGAGCGCTGCATGTGCCACGCCTGGGTCACCACGACCACCCGGCGGATTCCCAACGGCTGCAGCAGCCTGGCCGACAGCTGGGCGTTCTCCCAGGTGGTACGGCTGCCCTCCTCCCGCCATTTCACCTCGACGCCGAAATCTTCCCGCAGGCATTCAGCCATCAACCGCGCCTCGCTCGGTGGCGAGCCATGGTGCAAGCCACCACTGGTCAGCACCGGCAGGCCCGAGGCCTTGGCCAGCCGTGCGGCAAAGCGCATGCGCTCCAGGGCGATGGCCGTGGGCTGGTCGCTACCGCCCCAGGCCGGGTCACCGCGTTCACGCCCGGCGCCCAGCACCACGATGGCATCTGCCCGGCTTGCCAGGCCCGCCCAGTCATTCACTGCCAGCGGCGGCTCCGTCTCCAGCACCCGTGCCGTTTGCTGCATCACCAGCGGCAAGCTCATCAACCACAGGCCGGCCAGGCCCACGACAAAGCACAACGCAGCCAGCCGCGGCCGTCGCGCGCGCAGCCACCACGCCGCCAACAGCAGCAGGAACAGGATGCCCGGTGGCATCAACCATTGTTTGATGAAGAATCGGACAGCCATCGGCCACACCTCCTGGTCAGGCGTGCAGCCTAGAAGGATCGACGCCGGTCAACAAGGTTGCCACCGGCGCCGATCATGATATGTGCAAGGTTGAATGAACCGGCGCCCTGTAGCCTGCGCCTGGCGTCCCTGAACGGCTAGCGATGCGGCAGCGTCCTGGATCTCGCCGAACTGGCGGGGCGTTTCTTGTCCTTGAGCCAGATGATCTTGGCCGATGTCGGCTCCGCTTGTGGGTAACTGCCGACACAGGCATTGTGGCGCTCCGGGAGGGAATCCAGGTAGGCCTTGATCAGTTCGAACTCCGCATGGCTCAGGCCACGCAACTCCAGTTCGGCTGGCATTTCGTCGCGCAATCGCACCGAGGTCCTGGCCACTTCCAGTGCCAGGCCAAGCCGGTCGATCAAGCGTTCGTATAGCTCCGGTTTGATTGCGGGTAGCTGCGTCTCTCCCATCCGTTCACCTCATTGAAGATAAGAATATCTCCCCCCACACCTGAGCTTAGCGTTGTTGCGAAAAGCAGCCGCGTGCCGCGACCAGCGGGCATAAGCAATGAAGGTTTCCCACGACGCGCGGCGCTGCTGTATGCTACGGCGTTCACTCTAAATGAAGCCGGAGTGCCGGACGCAGCGAGGTTCCGCTGCCTGGAACAAGGTCTCTTTCCTCTCAGCAAAAAGTAGCCATGCACGAACAATACACGCCCCGTGATATCGAAGCCGCCGCCCAGAAGTTCTGGGACGAGCAACAATCGTTCGCTGTTACCGAACAGCCAGGCAAGGACACCTACTACTGCCTGTCGATGTTCCCGTACCCGAGCGGCAAGCTACACATGGGCCACGTGCGCAACTACACCATCGGTGACGTGATTGCCCGCTACCAGCGCATGCTGGGCAAGAACGTGCTGCAGCCGATGGGCTGGGACGCTTTCGGCATGCCCGCGGAAAACGCGGCGATGAAGAACAACGTCGCCCCGGCCAAGTGGACGTACGAAAACATCGACTACATGAAGACCCAGCTCAAGAGCCTGGGCCTGGCCATCGACTGGGCACGTGAAGTCACCACCTGCAAGCCTGACTACTACCGTTGGGAGCAGTGGCTGTTCACCCGCCTGTTCGAGAAAGGCATCATCTACCGCAAGAACGGCACCGTGAACTGGGACCCGGCGGACCAGACCGTACTGGCCAACGAGCAGGTCATCGACGGCCGTGGCTGGCGTTCGGGCGCGCTGATCGAGAAGCGCGAGATCCCGATGTACTACTTCCGCATCACCGACTACGCCGACGAGCTGCTGGAAAGCCTCGACGAGCTGCCGGGCTGGCCTGAACAGGTCAAGACCATGCAGCGCAACTGGATCGGCAAGTCGCGCGGCATGGAAGTGCAGTTCCCCTACGACCAGGCCAGCATTGGCCACGCCGGCACCCTCAAGGTCTTCACCACCCGCCCAGACACGCTGATGGGCGCCACCTACGTCGCGGTCGCCGCCGAGCACCCGCTGGCCACCCAGGCCGCCCAGGGCAACCCGGCGCTGCAGGCGTTCATCGACGAATGCAAGAGCGGCAGCGTTGCCGAAGCCGACATGGCCACCCAGGAGAAGAAGGGCATGGCCACTTCCCTGCTGGTCGAGCACCCGCTGACCGGCGAGAAGCTGCCGGTGTGGGTCGCCAACTACGTGCTGATGCACTACGGTGATGGCGCTGTAATGGCCGTGCCGGCGCATGACGAGCGTGACTTCGAGTTCGCCCGCAAGTACAACCTGCCGGTCAAGGCGGTGGTGCGCACCAGCGCCGGCGACGAAGTCGGCAGCGAATGGCTGGCCGCCTATGGCGAGCACGGCCAGCTGATCAACTCCGGCGAGTTCGACGGCCTGGACTTCGCCGGCGCCTTCGACGCCATCGAAGCGGCCCTGATCCGCAAGGAGCTGGGCAAGTCGCGTACCCAGTTCCGCCTGCGCGACTGGGGCATCAGCCGCCAGCGCTACTGGGGCTGCCCGATCCCGATCATCCACTGCCCGTCCTGCGGCGACGTACCGGTGCCGGAAGACCAGCTGCCGGTCACCCTGCCGGAGAACGTGGTGCCGGACGGTGCCGGTTCGCCGCTGGCGCGCATGCCGGAATTCTACGAATGCAGCTGCCCGAAATGTGGCGCCGCAGCCAAGCGCGAAACCGACACCATGGACACCTTCGTCGAATCGTCCTGGTACTTCGCCCGCTACGCCTCGCCGAACTACGAAGGTGGCATGGTCGACCCGAAAGCGGCCAACCACTGGCTGCCGGTCGACCAGTACATCGGCGGTATCGAGCACGCGATCCTGCACTTGCTGTACGCGCGCTTCTTCCACAAGCTGATGCGTGACGAAGGCCTGGTTACCTCGAACGAGCCGTTCAAGAACCTGCTGACCCAGGGCATGGTAGTTGCCGAAACCTATTACCGTGTGGCCAGCAACGGCGGCAAGGACTGGTTCAACCCGGCCGATGTCGAGGTCGAGCGCGATGCCAAGGCCAAGATCATCGGCGCACGCCTGAAAACCGACGGCCTGCCGGTTGAAATCGGCGGCACCGAGAAGATGTCGAAGTCGAAGAACAACGGCGTCGACCCGCAATCGATGATCGACCAGTACGGCGCCGACACCTGCCGCCTGTTCATGATGTTCGCCTCGCCACCCGACATGAGCCTGGAATGGTCCGATTCCGGCGTCGAAGGTGCCAGCCGCTTCCTGCGTCGCGTCTGGCGCCTGGCCCAGGCCCACGTCGCCCAGGGCCTGCCGGGCAAGCTGGACGTCGCCGCCCTGGACGACGCGCAGAAAGTCATTCGCCGCGCCATCCATGCCGCCATCAAGCAGGCCAGCATCGACGTCGGCCAGTACCACAAGTTCAACACCGCCATCGCCCAGGTGATGACCGTGATGAACGTGCTGGAGAAGGCCCCGCAGGCCACCGAACAGGACCGTGCCCTGCTGCACGAAGGCCTCGAAGCCGTCACCCTGCTGCTGGCCCCGATCACCCCGCACATCTCCCACGAGCTGTGGCAACAGCTGGGTCACCAGCAGGCGGTCATCGACGCCAGCTGGCCAGCCGTCGACGAAGCGGCCCTGGTACAGGACACCGTCACCTTGGTGGTGCAGGTCAACGGCAAGCTGCGTGGCCAGGTGGAAATGCCGGCCGCCGCCAGCCGTGAAGAAATCGAAGCGGCTGCGCGCAGCAACGAGAACGTCCTGCGCTTCATCGATGGCCTGACCATCCGCAAGGTCATCGTGGTACCGGGCAAGCTGGTCAACATCGTAGCCAACTGATGGCAACGCCCGCCCGCAGCCACTGCGGACGGGCGGAACAGGCCCACAAGGGAGCAACAACATGATCAAACGCAATTTGCTGGTAATTGGCCTGGCGGTCATGCTCAGCGCCTGCGGTTTCCAGCTGCGCGGCACCGGCTCCACCGAGCTGAGCGTGAAGGAGATGGACGTCAGCGCACGCAACGCCTACGGCCCGACCGTGGTCCAACTGCGTGAAACGCTGGAACGCAACGGCGTCAACGTGCACGCCGGCGCACCGTACCGCCTGGTGCTGACCAACGAGCAGGAGCGCGAGCGCTCGGCAACCTACAACAGCGGCAACCGTACCGCCGAGTACGAGCTGACCACCGTGCTGAACTACAGCATCCAGGGCCTGAACAACCTGGAGCTGACGAGCGACAAGCTGGAAGTGCGCAAGATCTACCTGCGTGACGGCTCGAACATCACTGGTTCGGAGCAGGAAGCCAACCGCGCCCGTGAGGAAATGCGCCGCGATCTGGTCAATGCGATGATGGCTCGCCTGCAGTTGCTGACCCCGTCGCAGCTGGACGAACTGCAGCGTCAGGCCGACGAGCGTGCCAAGGCCGAAGCCGCCGCGCTGGAGGCTGCCCGCCGACAGCAGGCCGAAACGCCTCAGCAGTCGCCACTGGAAGTGCCGGGCAACTAAGCCCGAACGGGGTACCTTCGGGTGCCCCGCCTGCTCGCCATGAAGCTCGCCCCCGCCCAACTCAACAAGCACCTGCAAGGCGCACTGGCACCGGTCTACGTGGTCAGTGGCGACGACCCGCTGCTGTGTCAGGAAGCCGCCGACGCCATCCGTAACGCTGCCCGCCAGCAGGGCTTCGACGAACGCCAGGTGTTCAGTGCCGACGCCAACTTCGACTGGGGCACCTTGCTTCAGGCCGGTGCCAGCCTGTCGCTGTTCGCCCAGCGGCGCCTGCTGGAGCTGCGGCTACCCTCCGGCAAGCCCGGTGACAAGGGTGCCGCCGCGCTGATGGAATATTGCGCCAACCCCGCCGAGGACACCCTGCTGCTGGTCAGCCTGCCCAAGCTCGACGGCAGCGCGCAGAAGACCAAGTGGGGCAAGGCGTTGATAGAAGGCCCGCATTGTCAGTTCATCCAGATCTGGCCGGTGGATGTGCAGCAGCTGCCACAGTGGATCAACCAGCGCCTGCAACAGGCCGGCCTGTCGGCACAGCGTGACGCCGTCGACCTGATAGCTGCGCGCGTCGAAGGCAACCTGCTGGCGGCCGCGCAGGAAATCGAAAAGCTGAAGCTGCTGGCCGAGGGCAACCAGATTACCGTGGAGACCGTGCAGGCGGCTGTCGCCGACAGCGCCCGCTTCGATGTCTTCGGCCTGGTCGATGCCATTCTCAATGGCGAAGCTGCGCATGCCCTGCGCATGCTCGAAGGCTTGCGCGGTGAAGGCGTGGAGCCCCCGGTGATTCTCTGGGCGTTGGCCCGTGAACTGCGCCAACTGGCCGGGCTGGCCCAGCAGTTCAGCCAGGGCGTGCCGCTGGACAAGGCCTTCAGCCAGGCGCGCCCGCCGATCTGGGACAAACGCCGACCGCTGGTCAGCAAAGCCCTGCAGCGCCTGTCGGCACAGCGCTGGGCGCAGTTGCTGCAGGATGCCCAGCGTATCGATGCGCAGATCAAGGGGCAGGCCGAGGGCTCGCCGTGGACCGGCCTGGCGCGGCTGGCGCTGTTGATGGCTGGGCAGCGGCTGGCGCTTCCCCCGGAGTAACTGAGGCCGC